>CAZKWG010000091.1:0-9892 GCA_964556105.1 uncultured Enterobacterales bacterium
TAGCCCCGGAAGAAGTGCTCGTAGAGCGTGGGGCCGTACTGCCGGAGGACGTAGTCCTCGAAGTTGGTGTTCCCGTAGGTCTTCAGACCGTTGACGGCGAGGTCGCCGAAGGACCGCGCGGCGAGACCCGGCGGGAGCTGAAGGAGGTTCTTCGGGTGCAGCGGCCAGCGATAGTAATCGCCCTGGAAATAGACCTCGCTCTTCCGGGGGAAGAAGGTCGCGTGTCGGTTGAGGACGCGCTCCAGGTAGGTGGCGATGTTCGGGTTGGCCGTGTGGAAGCGGTGCGGTCCGATGTCGAAGACGAAGTCGTCGTAGACGAAGGACTTGGCCAGACCGCCGATGTCCTCTTCACGCTCGATGACGACGACCTTCGCTCCAGCTTCCGCCAGAAGGTGCGCGGTCACGAGACCGGTGACCCCTGCGCCGACGACCACCACCGGGCCGTCGAAAACGGATGCTGCCCCTCTTGTTCCGGAGCCTGCCACGGCGCCCTCCTCGGAAGGGATCCTCTATAGCACCGGCTGCGAGAGCTGGCACGCTGAAGATTGAGGACGGCCGATGAGCGCGGCGGACCCGCTGCGAGACGCTGGCTGACGCTGGCGCGCGCCGACGTTAGAGCAGGGCCATGCAGCCGACATGGAACCCCTCCCGCTTCGCCGCCAACCGCGCCCGCCTGCTGGGCGCCCTCGGACCCGGAGAGGCCGCGCTCCTCTTCGGGGGTGACGAGGTCCACCGAAACTCGGACAGCACGCACCGCTTTCGTGTGCACAGCGACGTCCACTATCTGAGCGGCTGGGAGGACCCGGAGGTCGCCGTGCTCCTCCGCGCCGGGGCCGACAAGCCCTTCATCCTCTTCGTGCAGCCGCGCGATCAGGAGAAGGAGATCTGGGACGGCGTGCGGCCGGGCCCGGAGGGCGCGAAGACCGTCTTCGGGGCGGACGAGGCCTGGTCTTATGAGGAGCTGAGCAAGCAGCTCCCCGATCTGCTCATGGGCTATCGGGTCCTGCACTACCGCTTCGCCGAGGACGCCGCGCGCGACCGGCTCGTGCGGGGGGCGATCCACACGGCCGCCCGCAAGGCGCGGCGCGAGACCTGGCAGGACGTCCCTGACACCCTCGTCGATCCGGAGCGCCTGCTGCACGAGCTGCGCCTGAGCAAGACGCCGGACGAGCTCGCGCTGCTGCGCCGCGCGGCCGCGATCACGGCGGAGGCTCACCTCAGCGCCATGGCGATGACCCGCCCGGGCGTCTTCGAGTACCAGCTCGAGGCCGCCATCGACCACACCTTCCGCGCGCGCGGCGGCGTGGGGCCGGGCTACGAGACCATCGTGGGCGGCGGCGCGAACGCGACGATCCTGCACTATCGGTCGAACAATCAGGTGTTGCAGGACGGGGATCTGGTCTGCGTGGACGCCGGCTGCGAGTACGGCCTGTACACGGCCGACGTCACCCGGACCTGGCCGGTCAACGGTCGCTTCAGCCCCGCCCAGCGTGAGCTGTACGAGCTCGTGCTGGACTGCCAGAAGGCCTGTGTCGCCGCCTGCCGCGCCGGCACGTCCTGGAAGACGCTGAACGATCTCTGCAACCGCATGCTCACCGAGGGGATGGTGAGGCTCGGGATCCTGAACGGAGAGCCGGAGAAGCTCATCGAGGAGAAGAAGCACAAGAAGTACTACCCCCACGGGCTCGGCCACTGGCTCGGGATGGACGTCCACGACGTCGGCGCCTACACGCGCGCAGACCAGAGCCGGCCGCTCAGCGCGGGGAACGTGCTGACCATCGAGCCGGGCCTCTACATCCGCCCGGACGACCTCGAGGCGCCCGAGCGCTTTCGTGGTCTCGGCGTCCGCATCGAGGACGACGTCCTGGTCACCGAGGGCGACCCCGACGTGCTCACGGCGAGCATCCCGAAGGAGATCGCCGACGTCGAGGCGGCGGTCGGCGGAAGCGCGGCGTCCTGAGCCGAACAGACAATTCGAGGTTTTACAACGAAAACGTTTTGGTGCGCTCAGTCCTGGGCGTCGCGGGCCAGAAGCTCTGGCAGCGGCCAGAGCGCCATCACGCCGTAGCTCGCGGCGAAGAGCAGCCCGGTCGTGGGCATCACCCAGCCCCAGCCCGCGCCGCCGAAGCGGACCAGCCAGGGGCCAGCGACGTGCAGGGCGGTCGAGACGACCGCGATCGCCACGACCTTCCCTCGCCAGCGACCGCCGCGCGCCAGCAGGAAGAGGTGGGCCAGCACGAGCAGCAACACGGGCATGGTGAAGAGATGGAAGTGGCTGACCTCGAGGAGATCGCGCGTGGACTTCTCCACGATGATCTCGCTGGCGAGCGGATCGTCGGCGTTGCCCAGGTAGTGGGCGGCCGCGCTCTCGGCGCTCAGGCCCAGGCCGTCGTAGTACAGGGCCAGGGCGGTCACGAAGCCCGCGCAGGTCAACGCCAGGAAGCCCGCGTAGAGCAGGCGCGCAGGGCGCGGGATGGTGGCGAGGGAGCCACCCGGGCGGCGGAATTCTCTCATCGTCTGGCTCCGCGGAGGTCTATCCTGGCTGTGGCGCTGGCGGGAGCGCTGTCGGGATCGGGCTGCGCGCGCGTGCCGTCGGCAGAGGGGCGACTGGTCACCTCGACCTGCCTCGCGATGGGGGGTGAGGTGCGCGTCGTGGTGCGCTGCCCGTCGCTCGAGGCGCACGGGAGCTGTCTGGAGATGGCCTCACGCGCCTGCGCGGAGGTGCAGCGTCTGGAGGCGCTGGCCACGGACTGGCGCCCAGAGGGCGAGATCGCGCGGGTCAACGCGGCGGCAGGGCAGGGGCCCCAGCCGATCTCCGGCGAGGTCGAGGCGATGCTGCGGACCAGCCTGCGGGTCGCCGAGGTCACCGACGGCGCCTTCGATCCCACCATCGGCGCGCTGTGGGGGCTCTGGGACTTCGAGGCGGGGCGCGTCCCCAGCGCGGAGCAGGTCGCGGCGCGCCTCCCGCTGGTCTCCTGGCGTGGGCTGACGCTCGCCCCAGGGCACGCGGCGCTGGCCCAGGAGGGCATGGCGCTCACCCTGGGCGGGGTAGGGCAGGGGCACGCCGCCAGCCAGGCGCTGGTGCTGATCCCGCCGGACTGGGAGGCGCTGGTCGATGTGTCCGGTGACGTGGCCGTGCGCGGCCGGTGGACCCTGGACGTGCGGGATCCGCGGGGGGAGCCGGGGGACGTCATCGCCAGCGTGACCGTCGAGGACGCCGTCCTGAGCACGGCGGGGGACTACGCGCGGGCCTTCGAGAAGGACGGGCGACGCTATCACCACATCCTGGACCCGCGCAGCGGCTGGCCCGCGGAGGGCGCCTGGTCGGCCACCGTGGTTCACCGGGAGGGCGGCGTGGCCGACGCGCTGGACACGGCCTTGATCGTGCTGGGTCGCGACGCGTCGGCGGTGGACGCGCTCGGGGCCTGGGCCCTCGTCGTCGATGCGCGCGGCCTCGTGGAGCTGGGGAGCCGCGCGGCCGGCGTGCGCGCCGTGCACCTCAAGCGCCAGGAGGGACGCTGAGAAAGCCCGCCAGGACGACCGCGCGCTTGACGCCGATGGCCATGGCCTTCGACGAGTAGGTCGCCCCCGAGACGATGCGGATGTCGCGCCCGGCGACGATGGGGTCCGAGGCGCTCTTTCCGACGAACTGGGCGCGGAACCTCTTGTCGCGCACCTCGGCGCCGTAGCGCTCGCGGTAGACCACCACCTCGTGGCGGAGCACGCGGCCGTCGGGCCCGATCTGCACGGCGAAGGTGATGGGCTCGTGCTGGCCCACCTGCTCGTCGAGGAGCACCCAGCCGAGCAGCTCCTGGCCGAGCCAGGCCTCGACGAAGGTGTAGGAGGTCCGGGCGGGCGTGTAGCCGAGCGCGGTCCTGGCGGCGGCCAGCTGCTCCGGGCTGAGCGTGAGCGTCCGCGAGGAGCGCCGGTCGGCGGTGGGGAACATGTCGACCAGGAGCGCGTCTGCGGCCCAGAAGACCTGCTCCGCTCGGGCCGTGGACGCGGCCAGAGGCTGGATGGCGAGCAGCGCGAGGGCCAGGAGGAGCGCGCGCACGAGGACTCCCTGCTGAAAATGAAAGTCAATTTCAGATAGCGAGGATCGGGCGCCTCGTCAAACGTGCGCTCAGGCCGACGAGGAGTGAAGCGCCATGCTCGACCAGAGCGCGTGCTCCAGCGGGCGGAGCAGGCGATCGGCGACCGGGTCGGGCAGCTCGTCCAGGAGCAGGCGCGCCTCCTGCGCGGCCTCGGAGGCCTCGACGCGGTCGCCGAGCATCAGCACGCGCCGCCCGCGGGCGATGGCCAGCCAGGGGGCGGATCGCGTCGCGAGGCGCTGCGCCACCCGCTCGGCGCGCTCCACCCAGGCGCGGGCCAGCCCTGGACCGTGCAGTCGCATCTCCACCTCGGCGCGGGCGAGCAGAATCGGCACGAGCAGGGCCGGATGGTTGGCGAGCATCGCCTCGTCCTCGGCGATGGCGAGCGCCGCGCGCGCGGGCTCGAGCTGGCCGAGCTCGGCGCGGATCAGGCCCAGCGTCCAGGCCTCCTCGTCCTGGCCGGTCTGGCCGAGCGCCTCCCGGATCGACCAGGCGCCCTCCAGCGCCGCGGAGGCCTCCTCGACGCGCGCCGCCTCCCAGAGCAGGCGGGCGCGCAGCACCTCCGCCGCCGTCCTGCCGACGCGATCGCCCAGGGCGTGGCGTATCTCCGCCGCCTCCGCGCAGGCGTCGAGCGCCGCGGACGTGTCGTTCATGTCGCGCATGAGCGCCGCGGAGGCGAGCCGCTGCTCGGCGAGCTCGGCGGTGAGGCCCAGGGGCACGAGGCGCTGGTGCGCGACGAGGTGGTCGTCCAGGGCCTGCTGCCATCGCCCGGCGCGGCGGTGAACCTCGGAGCGCAGCATCCGCGCCGCGCCCTCCCCGAGCTGGTCCTGGACCATCTGCGAGAGCGAGAGCGCGGTCTCGATGGCGGACTGGGCGGCCTCGGTGCGGCCAGAGCGCAGGTAGAGCGCCGCCAGATCGCGGAGCGCGCGGGCGCGGAGCTCGGTGTCTCCGGCCGCCGTGGCGCAGGTCATCGCCTCGAAGAGCCGTCGCTCGGACTCCGCGCTCTGCCCGAGCCGCTCCAGCAGCCGCCCCTGGAGGTGGAGGAGCTCGGCGATGACGCCCTCGGCGTGGCCAGGGGCCGCGGCGGCGGCGATCGCCCACTCCAGGCCCTGGGCGTGATGACCGTGCAGCAGCGCGAGCATGGCGAGCGCGCGTCCGATCAGGGCCCGCGTGGCGTGATCCTGCCGCTCGATGGCCCACTGCATCGCGCCCTTCAGGTTCTCGATGTCGTCGCCGAGCAGCTCGGCGATCGTGGCGAGCCGCCACACCGGGTCGGTGTTCAGGGCCTCCTGCGCCAGCGCGGCGAAGAAGCGCCCATGGCGCGCCCGCGCCTCCTCCGCCCGATCGGCGTCCAGGATCAGCGCGCCATGCGAGACCAGGGGGGCCACGCTCCACCGGGGGCCGCTCAGGCTGTCCCCGAGCGGGAGCAGCAGCCCGCGGGCGCGCAGGCTCTCCAGCGCCCAGCTCGCGTCGGATCCGGCCGGCATGGCGACCGGATCCAGCACCGCGGAGGCCGCCAGCGAGGTGAAGCCCTCCTGGAAGACGGAGAGGCTGGTGAGCGCGGCGCGGGTGTGGGGAGCGAGCTGAACCCAGGTCTCGTCCAGGAGTCTTCGGATGCTTCGCGCGGGGAGGTCCGGCGTCCCCGTGCGGTCGCTGAGGACGACGAAGGGGTCGGTCCGGATGCGCTGCTCGAGCTCGCGCAGCGAGAGCACGGAGAGCCAGGAGGCGGCGATCTCCAGGGCCAGCGGCAGGCCCCCCAGGACGCGGGCGATCCGGGCCAGGACCGGCAGGTTCACGCGGGTGTCCAGCGGGCCGAGATCCTCGCGCACCTGGGACGAGGCGTGCAGGAGCAGCGCGACCGCGGGCTGGACCCGAAGCGCCTGCAGCTCCTCGTCGGAGAGCGGGCGCGCCGGCGGCTCCTGCACGGGCAGCGGGTCGAGCAGGGTCGCGGCCCAGCCTTCCCAGCTCGGAGGCATCCGCCTCAGGGCCAGAATCTGGAGGTGAGGGGCCTCTGCGAGCCACGCGCCGACGAGATCGTCCAGCAGACCGCCCAGGGCGTCGGCCTGATCGAGCAGCAGGAGGGCTGGCCCCAACTCCTTGAGGCCGGACTCGACGCCGACCATCGTGGCGCCGCGCTCGTGCGCCCCTTGAATGGTCTGGGCCACCAGGCGCGCCGCCTCTCCCGTCGTGCGGGCGCCGTTGAGATCGACCCGCCAGACGCCGCCTTTGAACGTGCTGTTGGGGTCGGTGCTCACCAGGCCGTGGCAGACGGTGAGCGCCAGGGCCGACTTGCCGCTCCCGGCCAGGCCGTGCAGCAGGAGCGCGCGTCGCGGCGCCAGGATCTGCTGCCTCAACAGCTCAGCCTCGACCTGTCGGCCGAAGAAGGGCCCGCCCTCTCGCGGCAGGTTGTGCGGCACGAGCGGCGCGGGTCGGCCTCGCGGCGGAGGCCGCGGCGCGGGACGGGCGTCCGAGCGCTCGACCAGGAAGAGCTCCTCGGGGGTCTCGCTCTCGGAGAGCAGCCAGCGGCCCAGGGCAGTCAGCCGGATGCCGGTGGGCTCGTCGAGGTCCCGGAGCGCGCGCGCAGCGGGCTCAGACAGCAGGATCTGTCCGCCATGGGCGGCCTCGACCACCCGCGCGACGCGCAGGAGCGCCGGCCCCCGGACGTCCAACCGGCCGCTCACCGGATCCTGCTCGACCTGAACCATCGCGAGGTGGATCCCGACCCGCACCTTCAGGCCGTTGTCGGCGCTGAAGGGCTCGGGCCAGACGGCGCGGGCGAGGGCCTGCTGCGCGTCGAGGCTGGCGAGCACGGCGGACAGCGGATCACGAAAGAGCACGAGGAAAGCATCGCCTTCCGTGCGCAGCTCGTAGCCGCTATACCGGTTGATAGAGTCCCTCAGGATGCGGTCGTGCAAATCCAGCACGGTGGGCGCCGTAGCCCCGTGCTGCTCCCAGAGTCGGGAGGACGCGACGATGTCTGTCGCGACGATGGCGACCTGCTGCCTCAAGTCCGCCGTCCGAAGTGGTGTATCCTACCTCGGATAGATTAAGAGATCCACGGGGCGATGCTCCTGACGGCGTCCTCATCGTCAGGAGGCGGACTTTTTGCGTCCGACAGTCGCGTCAGCTCCCGCGCTCTGGCCTTCCCGACGGGGTCGTTCATGGCGACCAGCGCGGGGAGCGCCTCGATCAGCGCGTCGCGGGCGTCCGCGTCGTGGCCGAGGGCGCGGGCCGTGTCGCCGAAGGCCAGGATGGCGCGCAGCGCGACACGGCACGGACCGAGGGCGCGGGCGCGTCCGAGCCCGACGCGCAGCGCGGCCCAGGCGTCGTCCAGGCGCCCCTCCGAGCGAGCGAGCTGCGCCTTCAAGGTCAACCCTTCGGCCTCGAGCGCGTAGCTCCCGGCGGCGCGGGCCAGCGTGAGGCCCTCCTCCAGCTCCGCTCCCTGGGGCTCGCTGCCGTCGGTGAGCGCCCAGCCCACCCGCGTGAACAGCGTCCAGGTGATCCATACCGGGTCGCCGGCACGCCTCGTCAGGCTCAGGGCGCGGTCCAGCTTCGGCCAGGCCTCCTGCGCACCTCCCAGCGCCGACGCGACCTTGAGGGTGAGCACAGCGAGCCGGCCACGCAGCCCCGGGGGGCCGTCGCGGGGCACGCGGGCGATGGCCTCTCCCAGATGTTCGCGCGCCTCCTGGGCTCGTCCCGCCGTCAGGTTCGCCTGGGCGAGCACGGCGTGTAGATCGGCGATCTCCAGATCGGGCACGCCGGGCAGGGTCGAGGCCGTCGTGAGGGCGCCATCGAGGAGGAGGGCCGGTCCCAGACGCTCGGTCAGGGCGGCGAGGGCGCGCAGACCGCGAACGGTCGCGCGGCCGTCCTTGTGTCTGCTGGCGCGCCGGGTCGCCGCGACGAGGTTCTCCTGGCTCGCCAGGAGGCAGGCCAGCGCCGCGGCCCCCTGGTCTCCGTCGAGGCGACGCACCGCCTCCGGCGCTCCCAGGGCCGTGAAGTGCTCCAGGTGTCGCCGCTCGACCGCCGAGCGCATCGCCCCGCCGCTCCAGCTCGTCTCGTCCGGGCGCAGGAGGGCGCGGGTCTGGCTGAGCAGCTCGACCCCGAGCGCGAGCGGCTGGGCGGGGACGCGGAAGCGCAGCGCCTCCTGGTCAGCCTCCTCCGCCAGGGTGCGCGTGATCAGGCAGTGGTCCAGCAGGGCCCCCAGCGCGCCGATGGGGGGCGGCGCCTCCGGCCAGGGCGTGAGGTCCAGGACGTGATCGATGTCTGTGGCTGAGAATGAGCCTCGAAAGACGGAGATCTGGGCGAAGGCGGCCTGGAGCCAGGTCGGCAGCGGGGCCAGCGATCGGTTCAGGGCGCGCCGAACGGCCTGCGCGGTCACCTCGTCCGGACCGAGGTGAACGGCCTGGCTCGCCGTCCAGGCGTGCATGCCCTGGACCCAGGCCTCGATCGTGGCTCCCGCGCCCTGCTCGGCCATCGTCTCCAGCGCGAGCGGCAGCCCCTCCGTGCGCTGCGCGACGTCGGCCAGCGTCGCCAGCAGCGAGGGGTCCGACTTGCGCACCGCGCGTCCGTAGCGCGCCCGAAGCCGATCGAGGAGCAGGAGCACGGCGGGATTGCGCCTCAGGGTTCGCTCTTTGTCCTCGGGGCGCGGGGTGCGCAGCGGTCCCAGGCGGATCGTCCTGGCCTTCAGGCCAGGGATGGCGCTTCGGCTGGTGATCATCACGCGCAGCTCGCCCGCGCGATCGCGCCAGCGACGCACGAGGGGCGCCAGCGCGGTGGCCACCTCGTCGGCCTCGTCCAGCACGATGAGCATCGCGCTGCGGGAGGCGAGCGTGCGCGCGAGGTGGCCGCTGGGGTCGTTCTCCAGGTAGGGTGCGCCCAGCGCGCGGGTGACCGCCTCGACGGCCTGCTCCGGGCTGCGCGCTGCGCGGAGCGGGACCCACCAGACGCCGTCCGGGAAGCGCAGATCCCCGAGCCCCGCCTCGCACCAGAGCGCAAACTCGGCGGCGAGCCTCGACTTCCCGACGCCACCTGGCCCGAGGAGCAGGATCACCCGCTCACCGCTCTGAAGCGCTCCCGCCGCGCCCGTCAGCGCCTCCTCCCGCCCGAAGAGCGGCGCGGAGAGCGCGGGCAGCCGGACGGTCGTGGGAGGCTGGTTGACGACCTGCGTGGTCCGCAGCGGGCGCAGCGCGCCGGTGGCCTGGTGGCGCGCGCGCAGCTCCAGGATCTCCGCGCTGGCGTTCATTCCCCGGAAATGATGGACGCCCCGGTATCCGATCCAGGCGTCTTCACGCGCGGGATCCTCGACCGGGAAGCCGCTCTCCTCGGCCGCGTTCATCAGCGCGCGCGTCAGCAGGGTCTGGCCTCCCTGGGTGGCCATCGCCAGGCGCGCCGCCAGGTTCATCGTCGTGCCCAGGTAGTCCACGCGCCCGGTCAGCGGATCGGTGCGCGCCACCAGCGGGCCGATGTGCAGGCCCATCCCGACATGGAAGGGGCCGCGGTCCTCGGTCTCGGCGCGCTGGCGGCTGGAGCGCGGGCGCTGGATGGCCGCTCGCAGGGTCAGCGAGGCGCGCAGGGCCGCGGCGGGGTCCTGGAAGGCGAAGACATAGGTCGTGTCTTCGCGCTTGATCTCGTATCCACCAAATCGCGATAATACTGTTCTAACGTTCTCTTCGTAGCTGGTGAGCGCCTGTGTCAGCGTGTCCCCGAGCGACTGCCAGAGGGCGTCGAGATCCTCGATGCGCACGAAGAGCACGGTCGCTTCACCGATGGGTGGAGCGGTCAGGGGTGCAGCCAGCACGCCC
>CAZKWG010000091.1:9902-15484 GCA_964556105.1 uncultured Enterobacterales bacterium
ATGAGCCGTACCCGAACAGGTGTTCGGGAGTCTGCGGCCGCTACTTGTTGGTCCAGAGTGCGCGCTCTGCGCGGCCCAGGCGCTCGTTGAACGCGACCAGACGATTGGCGACGTCCGAGAGCAGGGTGCGGAGCACGCGCGTGGCCAGCTCCGGGCGCCGGGCGCTCAGCGCGTCCAGGTAGCGGCGGTTCAGCACCAGCAGGCGGGTCTCCATCACCGCCTTCGCGCTGACCGTGTGGGTGGCGTTTCCAGCCAGGGCCAGCTCACCGAAGTGGACCCCCGCGCCGATCTGCGCCAGCGGGAAGCCCTGGCGACTGAGCTCCACCGAGCCGCTCTCCAGGATGAACATCTCTTCGCCCGGGTCTCCCTCCCGGAACACCACGTCGCCCTCCGCGAGGTCGCGCTGGTGCAGATAGGGAGCCGGGAGGCGGAGATCCTGCTCCTTGAAGTCGCGGAACAGCGGACAGACGCCGAGCGCCCTGGGCAGGCTGGTGCCGAGCCCAGTGTTCGCCGCCAGCACGCGCACGACGATCGCCGAGGCGTTGTCGTCGGAGCCGCGGGCCAGGGCCGTGTCCACCAGGGCCCGCGCGGCGGCCCGCGGGTCCTCCTGGAGGGCGAGCTGGGTGATCTGCTCGGGCTCGAGGTGCGCCCAGACGCCGTCCGTGCAGAGGACCAGGATGTCGCCTGCGGTCAGCGAGGCCTCGATCACGTCCGGCTCGATCTCCGCGGTCGTGCCCAGAGATTGATAAAGCACGCTCCGCTGAGGGCTCTTGTTGTACTCCTCGGGCGTCAGCGTCCCGCGGCGCACCTGCGAGGCCGCCACCGAGTGGTCGTCCGTGAGCACCTTGAGCTGGTCCTTGCGCACCCGGTAGACCCGCGTGTCGCCGACATGGCCGATGATCAGCCGGTCTCCGGCCAGGACGAGGGCCGAGAGCGTCGTCCCCATCCGCAGGCCGCTGGTCTCGGCCATGTTGTAGAGCTCGGCCGCGCCCCGCGTGAAGAGATCTTCGATCTCGTCGAAGAGCGCCGTCCGCGCCTGTGCGCTCGCGCCCGCGCTGAGCGTCCGCGCGCGCTCGGCCAGCGCGCCGGAGCGTCGTCGAACGAGCTCGATGGCGGCGGCGGAGATCCGCTCGCCGTGCTCCAGACCGCCCATTCCGTCGGCGATCGCGAAGACGCCTTCGTCCGCGAACACGCCCATGGCGTCCTGGTTGGTGTCCCGGATGCCCGTGCGAGAGAGATTTCCGTATTGTACGCGCATAGCAGCAACAGGGTATCACACCCTGCTCGGGTCCAGGGTCAGGCGCTGGCCTCCTTGACGGATGATCCTGCGCAGGCGCCAGACCAGCAGCGCCGCGACGACCCCCAGGCCGATCGCCAGCCCACCCCAGACCCCGGGCGGGCCCCAGCCCAGGCGGAACGCCATCCACCAGGCCATCGGCAGGCCCAGCCCCCAGTAGCCGACCAGCGCCGTCAGCGCCGGTACCTGCAGGTCGCCCGCCCCGCGCAGGGCGCCGAGGCAGCTCACCTGCGTCCCGTCGAAGACCTGAAAGGCGGCCACCACCGGCAGCAGCGAGAGCGCCACGGCGGTCACCTCCGGGGCGCGCGTGTAGATCGCCACCAGCGGCCCCGGGATGAAGACGAAGACCATCGCGAAGATGACCATGACGCTGGCGCCCAGCCCCACGGTGCACCAGGCGGCGCGCGCCCAGGGCAGGCGGGCGCCGAGCAGATTTCCCACCCGGGCCGAGCCCGCCGCCGACACGCCGAGCGGGACCATGAACGAGAGCGAGGCGAGGTTGAGCACGATGGCGTTGGCCGCGAGCGCCGTCTCGTCGATCCATCCCATCATGATCGCCGCGCACTGGAAGGCCCAGACCTCGAGCGCCATCTGCGCGGCGCCGGGCAGCCCCAGCACCAGCAGGCGCAGGGTCGGGCCGGGCGCGAGGGCGCCCTTCGTGCGCGGCCAGCCGGCGCGGAGCGCTCCCCAGCAGACGAGGACCAGCCCGAGGACCATCGCGACGCGGGCGCCGTTGGTGGCGTGCGCGCTCCCCAGGGCCCCCAGGGCCGGCATGCCGAACCACCCGAGCACCAGCCCGAGGTTCAACAGGAGATTGAGCGCGGTCGCCAGGAGGATGATCACGGTGGCGGGCCGCACGATCCCCTGCGCCTGCAGCCAGCTTCGCAGGACGGCGAAGCCGAGATGGAACGGCGTGCTCCAGGCCGAGATCTCGCACCAGCGCTGGGCCAGCGGGAGGATCGTCTCCGGCTGTCCGAGCAGGCTCAGCCCGGCGCCGGCCTGGCGCTGGATCAGGATGGCGGGGACGCTCAGGGCCATCGCCAGGAACAGCCCGCGCACCAGCGCGCGGCCCGAGCCCTCCTTGTCGCCGGCGCCCTCCGCCTGCGCCACGACCGGATCCAGCGCGCTCAACGCGAACTGCGTGGGGATCAGGATGCCGAAGCACCACAGGTTCCCCGAGGCCAGCGCCGCGAGCGGCTGCTCGCCGAGCTGTCCGACCACGGCGACGTCGACGGCTCCCATCAGGACCATGCCCAGCCCGCCGAGCGAGACCGGCCAGGCCAGCGAGGCGACGCGCCCAAGCTCCTCGCGCGCGCTGCTCGCGGCCACGGTGCTGCTCTCTCTGACGCCGGCTTCGCTCATCGCTCCCTCGAGCCCCCGCCTGTATCCCAGGTCGCGGGCGAGAGCCGGTCATCCATTGACCGCCATTTCACGTGAGGGCTGTACCCGCGTCCTCGCCTGCATTACGCTCCCGACACACACACAGGAAAATGAAGATGAGCGGGCCTGAAAAAGCATATAAAAACCTCGAGTTTCTCAACAGCGCTGCCGCGAGGCACATCCGCATCCTCTGCGAGTACGAGGAGCCGCGCGCCCGGTTCAAGGCGCAGAACGTCCAGGACACCATCGTGTTCTTCGGCTCGGCGCGCGCGGTGCCGCCCGCGGACGCCGCGGCGCTGCAGCGTCACGCCGAGCTCGAGCTGAGCGCGGCCAGCTCCGACGAGGAGCGCCGTCGCCTCGAGCACCAGCTCAAGCACGCGCTGCGAAAGGTGAAGCTCAGCCGCTACTACGACCAGGCCCGCGAGCTCGCCCGCCGCCTGACCGAGTGGAGCATGCAGCGCCCCTCGCAGCACCGCTACCTGGTCTGCTCGGGCGGCGGGCCGGGCATCATGGAGGCCGCCAACCGCGGCGCCAGGGACGTCCCGGGCGGGCGGAGCGTGGGGCTGGCCATCTCCCTGCCCTTCGAGGAGAAGATCAACCGCTACTGCACGCCGGAGCTCTCCTTCGAGTTCCACTACTTCTTCACGCGGAAGTACTGGTTCGTCTACCTGGCGAAGGCGGCGGTGATGATGCCCGGGGGCTTCGGCACGCTCGACGAGCTGTACGAGACCTTCACCCTGCGCCAGACGAAGAAGGTGAAGAAGCCGCTGCCCACCGTGCTCTACGGGCACGAATTCTGGGACGCGATCGCCGACTACCAGGCCATGGTGGACTGGGGCACGATCTCCGAGCAGGATCTCCTGCTCTTCCATCGCGCCGACAGCGTCAACGACGCCTTCGACTATCTGGTCAGCGCTCTCGAAGAGACCGAGCGGCAGGAAGCCGACCGCCTCATTTCGGGGCAGTGACCTCGACGTTCTCTTTGGCCGACACCGTCACGCTGGCGGTGCCGGTGCCGATGGTGCCCTGAACCAGCGTCCCCGTGTTCGTGCCCATCACGGTGTGGAACACGGTGACGTTGGCGCCCTTGGCCATGAACTTGCCGTTGTAGGACAGCGGCAGGCGCAGCACGACGCTGCCTCCGGGGGCGGCCACGTTGTTGGCGCCGGCGAGGACCGAGGCGTCGGAGAGCTCGACCTTCACGTCGCCGCGGCTCGCGCTGACGTTGACGTTGGTGTAGGTGCCGCTGACGAAGGCCCCGCCGTCACCGTTCGTGGACTTCACGGTGCCGCGGCAGTCGATGATCTGCACCCAGCCGGCGCCGCCCGCCACGGTGACCTTCGCGTCCAGCGGCAGGTTGACGGTCAGCGGGATGTCTACCCGGCTGATGCCGCTGCCCTTCGAGGGGATGCGGGTCTTCACGCCGCCCCCGTTGGCGTCGCCCCAGGAGGTGAGGCCCACCCCCTTGCCGAAGTTCTCCATGCTGGTCTTGTTCGTGCCGTAGATCGTGTAGCCCAGGCGCGCCGTGATCCCGGGGGCGTCCATGCAGCGGATCGCGATGGTGCCGCCCGTGTGGGTGATCGTCACCGGCTTGCCCGCGGCGTAATTCGGCGCGGACGACGAGAGGCGGCCCTCGTAGCTCACCTCGGCGCTCGCCCCCTCGCTGCCCAGGTTGATGTCCTTCATGATGTCGTCGATGCCGAGATCGCTCCCGCCCGAGCCCTCCGCGGGCTCCTCGTCCTGCGCGTAGGCGGCGGTGGAGCCTGCGAGCAGCGCTCCCGTCAACGAGAGCATCACCAGGAGTCGCGGGATCGTGAGGGCAGGGGGCATGCCAACCTCCAGGCTGGGAACGCGGGTGAAGCAAAGTCTATTCCGGCCCGTCGCCGCGCGCCCGGTTAAGGGCGCGCGATGTCAACCAAACGCTACTGCGATCTGCACATCCACGTCGGCGCCTCCGTGGCGCCGCACATCCTCTGGTCCATCGCCCACAGCCAGGGCTTCAAGCTGCCTGTGAAGGATTACTGGGAGTTCGTCGAGCTCATCACGGTCAACCCGCGCCAGGTGAGATCCCTCGACGACTACCTGAAGATCCTCCACGAGTGGACGGAGAAGCTCCAGTCCAGCCCGGCCGCCATCGAGCGCGCCGTCTACGAGATCATCGGCAAAGAGTACCGCGGGAGCCGGGTCGAGCAGATCGAGCTGCGCTTCAACCCGATGAAGCGCAACCTGGGCGGCGAGCGCGATCTGGACCACATCATCCACGCCGCCATCCGCGGCATGGACCGCGCGACCCTCGAGTACAACGTGAAGGCCGGGCTGATCTTCTGCCTCGCCCGCGAGTTTCCGCCCGAGCTCAACGAGATCCTGCTGCAGAAGGCGATCAAGTACATGGGGCGCGGGGTCGTCGGCATCGATCTGGCCGGCACCGAGACCAACCGCATCGAGCTGGACAGCTCGGTGGACAAGTACGCCGAGATCTTCGCCCAGGCGCGCGCCGCCGGGCTGGGAACGACCATCCACACCGGCGAGACCCACGCCACCTCCGGCGAGGGCGTGGTCGCCGCCGTGCAGCGCCTCAAGCCCGATCGCATCGGCCACGGCATCCGCGCCGCGTACTCCGACGAGGCGCTTCAGGTGCTCGCCGACGCCGGCACGGTGCTGGAGATCTGCCCGACCTCGAACCTGCACACCCGCGCGGTGCGCCACCTCGAAGAGTTCAAGTTCATTCTCGGTACCTTCGTCGATCGCGGCGTTCGCTTCACCGTGAACACCGACGGCACCTACCTGTGCAGGACGAACCTGAAGAGGGAATTCAACCTCCTCGAGGAGGCCGAGATCCTGGGCGCGGACGAGCTGGAGAAGGCGCGGAACCTCGCCTTCGACGTGAGCTTCATCGGCGCCTGAG
>CAZKWG010000092.1:0-6711 GCA_964556105.1 uncultured Enterobacterales bacterium
CGAAGGTGGTGGTCTTGCCGGCGCAGTTCGGGCCGATGAGGCCGCAGAGGTCGCCCGCGGGGACCTCGAGGTTCAGCCGGTCCAAGTCGGTGTTCTTGCCATACCGTTTCTTGACGCCGCGCAGGCGCAGGGCGGGGGGGCTCACGCGTCCCTCCGCTGGAAGACGGCGAAGCCGGCGCTGAAGAAGGCGCCGGTCAGCGCGAGCTGCATGACCAGGGCGGGCAGGCGGTCCAGCAGCTCGGGCCGCCAGAGGGCCAGGGTGTGGGCGCCGGGCATGAGCTGGCGCAACGTGTCGAAGGCGATGGGCGAGAGCAGCCTGACGTCGTCGGCGATGAAGAGGGTGTCGAGCACCCCGACGCCGACCAGCAGAAAGAGGGCCAGCGCCCGCGATCCGTTGGCCGTGCGCGTCATTAAACTAGCTCCAATAGCAAGCCCCAGATAGGGCAGGCCGTTCCACCAGGCGCGCAGGCCGAGGCGGGTGAGCCAGCCGGCGGCGTCGAGGTGGGGGAAGCCCTCCATGCCAAAGGCGCCGACCAGCCAGGTGCCGGCGGCGCCGCCCAGGATGCCGAAGGCGAGCAGGGCGCCCTGGCCGCCCAGCTTGCCCAGCGCCCAGGCCAGCCGGTCGGTGCGCACCAGGCTGAAGCGGCAGGAGCCGTTGGAGACCTCGCTGGCGACGGCGTCGCAGGAGGTGAACGTCACCAGCGCCGGCACGAAGCTGAACGCCGCCCAGGCGTAGACCAGCGCCAGCAGCGGGATCTTCACCAGCGCGTCCACCAGGCTGGGGTCGCCGGTCAGCTCACCCAGGATCTGGTGGAGCTGCTCGCTCTGCATCAGCGCCTCGGACAGCGCGCCGGGCTTGTCGGTGTTGGCCACCTGCAGCTGCTCGGCCAGCGTGCCCTCCAGCTCGTGCAGCATGGTGACGAAGCCCGCCGCCGCCGCCATCGCGCCCGCCACGTAGAGCACCAGGAGGGCCAGCACCCGCTTCGAGCGCAGCGAGTCTCCCAGGTCGAAGGCGGCGATCAGCAGGGCGTCCCGAAGCCGTCGCACTCAGGGCCTCCCCGGCCCGCCGAGCCCCTGCTCGGCGTTGAGCTGCGTCTCGACGGCGCCGCGGAAGGTCTCCAGGTCGATATAGTTCCAGATCTGGCGGCTCGGCTCGTCCACGTCGCCCAGGGCGTCGGCGCCCACCAGCTCCTCCAGCGCCGACTGGCTCTCGTAGAGGATGCCCGTCACCTCGTGGGCGACCCCCAGCGCGTCGCGCGTCTCCGGCTCCTCCTCCGCCCAGGCCAGCACGTCCTCGCCGTAGATCGCCAGCTCCTCGTTCATCTGGGAGACGATGTCGTCGAACTCCGCCATCTCCTCTTCCGTCAGCTCCGCCTGCTCCATCAGCGCGACGCGCGACTGTCTGGCCCGCACCCGCTGGGCGTCCACCGCCATGTCGAAGCTCTTGAGCTGCTCCTCTCGGGTCGGCGGGGCCGGGGGAGGACCGCCGCCGGGCCCGTCGCCGAGCTGAACCTGCGCGCCGTCGCCGCTGGCGCCCTCGTCCCGGCCGCTCGCCTCGTCGCGGGCGGCGCGCGCCTCGCTGACCACGCTCATGTCTGGCAGCGGCAGGAAGCTGGAGCGCCCCTTGCCCTTCTTCTGGGCCTCCTGTAGGAGCGCCTGAAGATCGGCGATCTCCTTGTCTTTCCCGGCGAGCGCCCTCCTGGGCTCCACGCCGCCGAGCAGGAAGCCGAGGATGACGCCCGCGATCAGCCCGAGGATGAGACGCACACCGACCTCCTTGTCGTGAGCAGACCCTAACCTTAGCCGCCCGTCACGCTCATGTCACAGCTTCAGTCCGGGCAGGCGCCCAGGCCCGAGACCAGCGCCGGGTCCAGCGCCTCCGCCGCGAAGCGCTCGGCGGTGTAGGGGTAGACCAGCTCGCGATCGTAGGTGCTCTCCGAGACGCCCAGCGTCACGAAGCGCTGGTCGCCCAGGGCGCCGCTCAGGCCCGCCTCGTCGAGGGCCGGCGGCGTGGCCGTGAGCACGTGGCCCTCGAGCGCGCAGTCGGCGGAGCGGTTCTCGCAGCCGGAGTCGGTGATGAGCAGCGTCCCATCGGGCTCGACCGAGACGTCGCGCACGAAGCCGAGCGGGTGCGAGGCGTCCTCCAGCACCCCGTCGGCCAGGTAGGTGGGCGGCGAGAGGCCCTCCCAGCGGGCGATGCCGACCGAGCCGAGCGTCCCGGTCTCGACGTCCTCGCTGGCCCCCAGGCTGTGGGCGTAGACCAGCCAGCGCTCCCCGTCGGGGGTGGTCTGCACCTCGGCGTGGTGAGGCGCCGCCAGCCAGCCCGTCTCGGGGTAGACCCAGACCAGGGCGGGGGCGTCGCGGTCGGTGATGTCCCACAGCACGATCCGCCCCTCGTCGATGGTCCAAAGGTCCAGGGCGCTGCTCTTGAAGGTCGTGAGCAGCAGGCTCCGCCCCTCCTCTTCCAAGAGTTGGATGTGGTTCATGTTGCGCCAGGCGTCCCATTCGGCATGATCCTCGCCCAGGATGGCGAGCACCTCGCTGGTCGTGCTGCCCTGGGCGGGCGTCGAGAGCCAGAGGGCGCGGGAGTTCACCGTGTCGGCGACCAGCAGGGTGTCCCCGTCCCACAGCGCGGCGTGCACGCTGTTCAGGCGGCACTCGGCGAGCGTGTTGTCGGGGTCGTCCACGCAGCCCGGATAGCGATCGGGGAAGCGCTCGGCGAAGGAGAGGCTGTCCACGCGCCAGTGGGTCTGGGGCGGCCGGCCGGGGGTCACGGAGAGCACGGCGCCGGGCATGTAGTCCAGGGTCGCGCGGCGCCTCGCCATGGTCAGCAGCCAGCGGTCCTCCTCTTCGGGCACCGACGCGAACAGCAGGCAGGGGGGATCGGCGTCTTCGGACCGGTAGGAGCAGTCCTCCGGCAGCAGCTCGGACAGGCAGAGCTCGCCCAGGTAGGTGCCCCCGATCCAGTCGACGAAGAGCAGCCGCCCGCTCGAGGTCTCGGAGACGGCGAGCACCTCGGTCACCTCGGCGGGGGTCGGGGCGGGATCCGCGCCGCAGGCGAGGAGGAGGGGGAGGAGGATCATGGGGTGTCGAGCTCCGAGGGCAGACGCAGGCGCACCAGCCCGTTGGCGACATAACGTTGGACCACGTCGAATCCGAAGGCCTGCAGCAGCGCCGCCTCGCAGCCCTCACCGGACCAGACGCGATCGGTCACGGTACAACCCTGAGTGTAGTCGTAGACGCCCAGGTCGGGCAGGTGGAAGGTGAAGGTGGAGACGCCGTCCCGCTCCGCCACCGCCCGATGCAGCAGGAGCGCGAGCGTCGAGACGTCGTCCGCGTTGATCTCCGTGCCGCCGCCCATGTTGGAGAGGTGGCACTCCTCCAGCAGCAGGTTCGGGCAGTTGCCCAGGTTGAAGAGAGGCGTGTTGTCGCCGGGGTAGACGCTGAGGCTGCCGGAGGGGTCGTGCTCGGCCACCGTCTCGGCGCTCCCCACCCGCCAGGCCGTGGCGCGCTCCCCCGCGGCCAGCGGCCAGGCGTCCTTGGCGCGGGGATCCTCGCCGGTGATCTCGGGCAGCGTCGAGAGGCCGAAGAAGAGGTAACGCCCGGGGCCGCCCGCCTGATCGAGGGCCAGCACCCAGTCCAGCGAGAGCGCGTCCTGGGGCGCGAGCCCGCTCGCCCAGGTGGGGTCGAGGCCGAGCGCGGTCAGCTCCGCCGCCTCGCTGGCCAGAAAGTCCGCCAGGCAGGCCTGATCCGTGCAGTCCTCGGCCAGGGCGTGGAAGAGGACGCCGGGCTCCGTGTTGGACGCGGACAGCAGCGGCGCCACCACGTCGATCACCTCGCAGGCGCGGGCGCGGCGGGCGAAGTTGGGCGTCAGGCCCAGGGCGACGGGCAGCGGCTGATCGGCCAGCACAGCCGCGTTGTCGGCGGCGGTCGCGGCGAACGCGGCGACGCTCTCGGTCTCGCCGGTGCAGGGGGCGGAGTCCTTGGGGCCGCGCGGGCGCTCGATGAAGGCGGCGATGAGGAGGTCCAGCGGCTCGGCGCCCGTGAGAGAGGTCTCGTCCACGTAGACACGGATCTGACCCGCCTCGCCGAGCGCCACCAGCTCGCCGGCGCTGTTCATCGCCAGGTCCGAGACCGACTCTGTGTTGTGTTGGGTCAGCAGGCCGTCCTGCAGCGACGCGAGGCCCGCGCTCGTCGCGGCCCAGACCCGGCCTGTCGCCTCGTCCACGGTGAGCGGCCCGGTGGCGCCGGGCACGGAGATGAATTCCACCTCCAGTTGTTCTGTGTCTACCTGCCACAGGCCGTCCTCGGCGCCCACCCAGACGGTGTCGTCTGTGGCGGCCAGAGCGAGGCCCAGGGGCTCTGTCAGCGTCTCGCCGTCGGCCCACATGCCCGCGCTCGTCAGCACCCAGGGGCGGCTCTCGCGCAGCAGCAGCGCCTGCGCCTCGCCGGGCAGGGCGTGGGTCTCCTGGATGGCGCCGCCGCTCGGGTCCAGGCGCCAGAGGCTCGCTCCGTCGGCCACCCAGAGATCCTCGCCCTCCATCGCCGAGACCGTGGCCTCGGAGAGCGGCCCGGTCTCCAGGGACACCACCTCGCCGGGCCGCAGCAGGTCCAGGGGATCTCCGCTCAGAACGTCCGCGTCGGCCAGGCCGAGGCCGCCCTTGTCGGTGAGCAGCGCGAGGCGCAGGCTCGTACGATCCACGGCGAAGCTGACGATCGGCGCGGCGGTGGCCAGCTTCCCCCGCTGCGTCCAGGCCGAGCCCTCCGGGCAGGCGCCCTGGGCCGTCGCGTCCAGCAGCTCCGGCCAGCCCGAGGCGTCCACGCAGCGGCCCGAGGGGTCATGGTGATAGCGGGCGTCCAAGGCCAGCACCACGCCGTCTGCGAGGACGAAGCTCAGGGAGCGCTCGGGCAGGGTGCGCAGCGAGGCGGGCGCTGTCTCAGCCGCGAGCGAGGCGCTGGCGATCTCCCGAAAGGGGTCGAGCGCGACGGGCTCCAGCGCCTCCCAGGGGTCGGGCGTCGTGGCGGGCTCCCCCTCCGGCTCGGAGCGGTTGCAGGCGAGCGCGGCGAGCAGGGGGAGGAGCATGGGGACACCATAGCCGCGGGCGGGCGGAGGGGGCAACGGGCCAGCGCCGGGCCGGGCCGCGCGCGCTCGTGACGAGGTGTCGGATGGCTACAGCACCCCACCCAGCATCAGATAACCGACGCCCGCGTCGCTGGCGCCGGTGTCCTGCTTCCAGGCGCCGAACAGCATGTCGCCGAAGCCGTCGGCGTTGACGTCGCCGCCGGGGGAGGTGTCCCACCCGACATAGTCGCCGGCGGCCTCGCCATAGAACAGGGCGTCGGCGGTCGAGAGGGAGAGGGTGCCGGCGTAGGTGCCGCCGCGGAAGAGGTAGGCGCCGCCAGCGTCAGCGCCGCCCGTGTCCTCGCGATAGGCGCCGACCAGGAAGTCGGCCATGCCGTCGCTGTCCACGTCCTCGGCGCCGCTCACCGAGACGCCGGCGCGGTCGTCGGAGACCTCTCCCTGGAAGACGGCGTCGGCCGTAGACAGGCTGGCCAGGCCGGTGATCGGGCCGTACATCAGCCAGGCGGCGCCCGCGTTGCCCGCCGTGCCGACGTCATAGCTCCAGGCGCTGACCATGAGATCGGTGTAGCCGTCGCCGTCCACGTCGCCGGGGCCGGCCACGCCGTTGCCCGGGGTGCCGACCCCGCCGCCCGCCGCGTCACTGGTGACGATGCCCGTGCGCCGCGCGTCCGCCGCGGACAGATCGAGGGTGCCGCTGACCGGCCCCAGGACGAGGTAGGCCGCGCCCGCGCCGCTGGCGCCGCTGTCCTGCCCGTAGGCGCCGATGATGAAGTCGGGCACGCCGTCCGCGTCGACGTCGCCGGCCGTGTCTACGCTGAAGCCGGCGTAGTCGTTGCTGCTCTCGCCGACCACCTCGCCCTCGCAGGTGCTCAGGCTGGCTCTGCCGGTGGTGGGCCCCATGCAGACGAAGACCGAGCCGGCGCTGGCGCCGCCGGAGTCGTCCTGGTAGGCGCTGAGCAGCAGATCGTCGTAGCCGTCCAGGTCCAGGTCGAGCCCGCCCACCAGGGCGAAGCCGGCGTTGTCGTTCGTGTTCGTGCCCGTGCGGCGCGCGTCGGCCAGCGTGAGGCTGAGCGTGCCGGCGATGGGCCCGTTGACCAGGTAGGCCGCGCCGGCCGCCGTGCCCGCCGAGTCTTCGCCGCGCGCGCCGACCAGCACGTCGTCATAGCCGTCGCCGTCGTTGTCGCCCGCCGGGGCGACGACCGTGCCGGCGTAGTCGTTCGTCGACTCGCCGCCCAGCGCGCCGTCCGCCGAGCTCAGCCCCAGGTCGCCGGAGACCGGCCCCAGCACCACATAGCTGGTCCCGACATAGGTGCCCGTGCCGTAGGCGCCGACGATGATGTCGTCGTAGCCGTCGCCGTTCACGTCTCCCGCCGAGGAGAGGCTGCCCGAGGAGTAGTCGTAGCTCGCCACGCCGATCAGCCGCGCCTCGGCCAGGGAGAGGTCTACATCGCCCTCCAGCGCGCAGGGCGCGTCCTCGCCGTCACAGTCCTGGTCGATGCCGTCCTCGCAGGTCTCCGCCGCGCCGGGGTAGACGCTGGCGCTGCTGTCGTTGCAGTCCGACGAGCCCGCCGTGTAGCCGCTCGGCATGTCGCAGCTCGTGCTGCTGGTTGTACCGCCGTAGGTGTCGC
>CAZKWG010000092.1:6811-15409 GCA_964556105.1 uncultured Enterobacterales bacterium
GGCGCCCTCGTCGATGCTGCCGTCGCAGTCGTCGTCCTCGTCGTCGCAGTACTCGGTGGCGCCGGGGTAGACGCCGTTGTCCGTGTCGTCACAATCCGAGCCGCGGCTGACATAGCCGGACGGCATGTCGCAGGCGGAGGAGGTGGTGGAGCCACCGTAGGTGTCGCTGTCGGCGTCTCTGTACCAGGTCGTCATGTCGACGGCGCCCTCGTCGATGCTTCCGTCGCAGTCGTCGTCCTCGTCGTCGCAGTACTCGGTGGCGCCGGGGTAGACGCCGTTGTCCGTGTCGTCACAATCCGAGCCGCGGCTGACATAGCCGGACGGCATGTCGCAAGCGGTGGTGGAGGTGGTGCTGCCGTAGGTGTCCGAGTCGCTGTCCCGGTACCAGGTCGTCATGTCGACGGCGCTCTCGTCGATGCTTCCGTCGCAGTCGTCGTCCTCGTCGTCACAGTACTCGGTCGCGCCGGGATGGACGCCAGAGTCCGTGTCGTCGCAGTCGTCGTTGTCGGCGACATAACCCGAGGGCTCGTCGCAGGCGCGTTTGCTGCTGCTGGCGTCGCCGTAGTCGTCGCCGTCCGTGTCTTTGTACCAGGTGGTGCGGTCTACGGCGCCCTCGTCGATGCTGCCGTCGCAGTCGTCGTCCTCGTCGTCGCAGTACTCGCTGGCGCCGGGGTGGACGCCGGAGTCCGCGTCGTCGCAGTCGGTCTTGTCCGTGACGTAGCCCGAGGGCGCGTCGCAGCTCGAGGTGCTCGAGGTCTTGTCGCCGTAAGCGTCGCCGTCGTCGTCGGCATAGTACGTGGTCGCGTCCACCGCGCCCTCGTCGATGCTTCCGTCGCAGTCGTCGTCCTCGTCGTCGCAGTACTCGGTCGCGCCCGGGTACACGCCGCTGTCCGTCTCGTCACAGTCCGAGCCTCTGGACACATAGCCGGAGGGCGCGTCGCAGCTCGTGGTGGTGGTCGTGCCGCCATAGCTGTCGCTGTCGGCGTCTCTGTACCATGTTGTCGCGTCTACGGCGCTCTCGTCGATGCTTCCGTCGCAGTCGTCGTCCTCGTCGTTACAGTACTCGGTGGCGCCCGGGTAGATGGCGTCGTCCGTGTCGTCGCAGTCGTCATCATCGGCGACATAGCCGGATGGCGCGTCGCAGGCGGTCTTCGTGCGACTGTCGTCGCCGTAGTCGTCGCCGTCCGAGTCTCTGTACCAGGTGCTCATGTCTACGGCGCTCTCGTCGATAGAGCCGTCGCAGTCGTCGTCCTCGTCATCGCAGGTCTCGCTGGCGCCGGGGTGCACGCCGGAGTCCGCGTCGTCACAGTCCGTGTCGTCCGAGACATAGCCAGACGGCGCGTCGCAGGCGGTGCGGCTGCTGTCCTCGTCGCCGTAGTCGTCGCCGTCACCGTCGGCGTACCAGGTCGTCATGTCGACGGCGCTCTCGTCGATGCTGCCGTCGCAGTCGTCGTCCTCGTCGTTGCAGTACTCCGTGGCGCCGGGGTGGATGTCGTCGTCGCCGTCATCGCAGTCCGTGGAGCTGCTCACCGCGCCGTCCGGCGCCTCGCAGCTCGTCGTGGCCTCGTCCTCGTCGCCGTAGCCGTCGCCGTCCGCGTCGTCGTACCAGGTCTCGGCGTCGATGGCGCCCTCGTCCACGCGGCCGTCGCAGTCGTTGTCCCGCTCGTCGCACAGCTCGTCGGCGCCGGGGAAGCTGTCGTCGTGGCTGTCGTCGCAGTCGCTGCCGTCCTCGACCGTGCCCGCCGGCTGGTCGCAGGTGACGGTCTCGGTGTCGGGGTCGCCGTAGTCGTCGCCGTCGGCGTCGGTGTAGAAGGTGCCGGGATCGACCGGGTCTTCGTCGATGTCGCCGTCGCAGTCGTCGTCCTCGTCGTCGCAGAATTCGTCGGCGCCGGGGTAGGTCTGCTCGTCCTCGTCATCGCAGTCCGACGCGTCCTCGACATAGCCAGCGGGCGAGCCGCAGGCCTCCAGCTCCACGTCGGGGTCGCCGAAGCCGTCGCCGTCGTCATCGGCGTACCAGGTGCCCGTCTCCTCGCCGTTGGTGGCGCCCTCGTCGATGTCGCCGTCGCAGTCGTTGTCCAGCCCGTCGCACAGCTCGGCGCGGCCAGGGTAGATGTCGGCGACGGTGTCGTCGCAGTCGCTGCCGATGGGCACGTAGCCGTCGGGTTTGTAGCAGCTCTCGGCCGTGTCCAGCGGGTCGCCGAAGCCGTCCTGATCCTTGTCGGCGTACCAGGTCGTGGCGATCCCGTCGTCGATCTCGCCGTCGCAGTCGTTGTCGACGCCGTCGCAGGTCTCATAGACGCCCGGGTTGATGGTGGCGTCCTGGTCGTTGCAGTCCTCGTCGTTCAGGTAGCCGTCGCCGTCCTGATCGAGGTCGACCTCGGCCGTCTCGCCGACGCCCGTCTCCTGGCCCTTGCCACCATCCGAGCAGGCCACGAGCAGCGGCCACAGGGCCAGGCCCAGCCATTTTCGCGTCATGAGCGCCTCCGCCGCACGACAATAGCCGTTCTTCCTGCTCCTCACAAGTCCTTGACACTTTCACGGCGCTGACAGCGGGCCCGACGAGGGGCTCGGGGACAGCATCGTCAGGGTCCAGGGGCCCTCGCTCCAGACGGTCTCGGCGCGCAGCCCGGTGAGCGCGCCCATGCGCTCCATGTCCTGCCAGTGGTTCTGCTTGAAGAAGGTGTAGCAGGGGATCCCGCGGGCGCTGTGCCAGGCGACGAGGGCGCCGAGGTCGTGCCCGCTGTCCATGTACGGCGAGGCGATGCGGATGCGGCGGTGGTCGATGGCGGTGGACACGCGCTCGGGGATGGGGGCGAAGATCAGGCTGTCGTCGGGCACGTAGCGGGCGGCGATCTGGCCGTGGTGAGCGCGCTCGGCGCGGACCTGGCGCTCGACGGGCAGGTCGAGGGCCCAGGTCGCCAGCGCTCCCCAGGCGAGCCCCGCGCCCGTGGTCGCCGCCAGGAGCGGGACGGTGATCGTCCGGGGGAGCAGGCGCGGGCCCGCCAGCCAGAGCAGCGAGGCGAGGCCGATCAGCCCGCCCACGGCGACGGGCAGGTCCAGCCAGGGGAGCTCGGGGTCGGGGTGATATTTCAGGTATGTAAAATACCCAAAAAGGCAGGCGGCGGCGCCGAGCAGCCCCGCGCCCAGGGCCCTCCGCGGCGCTGGCCTCGCCATCTCGAGGAGCGTCCAGGCCAGCAGGATCGAGAGGTGCGGCAGGACGGGCAGGAAATAGCGCAGGTGCAGGCCGGCGCCGCCGTGCGAGGCGCGCCAGGCCCAGAACACCAGCAGGCCCAGCGGCGGGATGAGCAGGCGGAGCAGGCTGGCCCGCTCCGGCCCCGCGCGCAGGACCGCGACGAGGGGCAGCGCCAGCGCGGCGAGCGCCGGCCAGCTCTGCAACATCGACTTCTTCAGCGTGTCCCAGTAGAGGATCGCGCCCGAGGGAAGCCGCTTGTCGGTGATCTCCGTCCCGTAGTCCGGGATCGCGCGCAGATCGACGCCCAGCGTCCAGGCGCCGACGCCGAGCCGTATCAGCGCCGTCCGCGCGGCCGGGATCAGCAGCGCCAGCAGCAGGAGCCCGAGCGGGATCAAGAGGCGCTCGCGCCGCGCCAGGAGCCAGGAACGCGGCCGATCCTGGGTCAGCGCCCACAGCGCCGCGAGCCCACCCAGCCCGGTGGCCAGCGCCGGCAGGTAGGTCCCGACGCCGGAGGTGACGGCGTGGTCATTGCCGTAGGAGAGCGGCGACCAGATCCCGAACTTAAGGTGGTTCGTCCAGGACAATATCGCGAGACCCGGCGTCATGCCCACGGCCATCGCCAGCCCCAGCTCCCAGCGCGGCCGCGCCTCGAGCAGGCAGATCGCCCCCAGCAGCGCGGCGAAGGTGGCGACGTCCAGGCGCACGCCCGCCCCCAGGCCCAGCGCCAGTCCGGCGGCGAGGGCGCGCGAGAGCGCCAGCCTTCGTGTACCAGCGTGTAACGCCTGCTCCAGCAGAAGCGTGGCCGCGAGCGAGGCCAGGGCGCCGGTCGCCATCGGCGTGCTCGCCATCGCGTGGATGACGAAGAAGCTCCCCAGCCCGAGCAGGCTCACGCTCAGCCAGGCGGCGGTCAGGCCGAAGTGCCGCCGCGCCAGCGACCAGGTCAGGGCCAGGCTGAGCCCCGAGGCCAGGGCGTTCAGCCAGCCCAGCCCGGCGAATCCGCCCGCCGCGTAGAAGGGCAGGGCCAGGATGGGGCTGAGGTAGGGGTACTGCGAGACCAGCCGCCCCTGGTGCGCCGTGACCTGGGTGGCCGTCGTCGGGACCAGCACCTCCAGCTCGGGCGAGGGGGTCTCGCGGTAGCCGTTCCAGATCTCCAGATCGCCCCGCTCGAGCCAGTCGCGGGCCATCATGTGGTAGGCGACGTCGTCGATGAGCAGCGGGCCGGGCACGACCGAGATCGCCGCCAGCAGGGCGTAGAGGCTGACCAGGACCCCAAGCAGGACACGATGTTGGCGCAGGCTGGTCACAGCGGCTCCGGCTGGCCAGGCTGGCCGGTCTGAGGGGTGATCTCGGCGATGCTCCAGCCGCCCAGGGATACATCCTGGAGCACGACCCAGGCCCGCTCCCCCGGCGCATGCTCGGCCAGCCAGCCGGCCACCCCTTCGGGCGAGCTCGGCATCCCGCGCACCGCGAGCGAGCCGCCGGGATCCAGGAGCGCCCAGGCGCTGCCCCGCGCCAGATCCTCCGTGCAGAGCAACCCGTCTACGCCGAGCGTCGGGTAACGTTGCACGGTCTGGCCTCGCGTCCAGACGAAGAGCACGCCGTCCTCGATCCCGCGCGCCGCCAGACCTGTCGCCAGATCGCCGTCGACGCAGAAGTAGCGGTCGGACAGCTCGCCCCAGACCTTCGGCAGCATCGCCAGCGGCAGGACCCCCGCCACCATCAGCGGGGCGCGCGCCGGCAGCCTCGCCAGGAGCAGGCCCAGCCCGGCGGGGATGAACAGGTAGAGCGTATGCCAGAATCGGGCGCCGTAGGCGAGGCCCGGTGTCCAGTATAACGCGTGAATCACGGGAACACCTACAAGCAGGAGCACGAGCGCCGGACGTCGCCGCAGCAGCGACAGCGCGCCCACCAGCGCCAGCAGCCCGCCGCCCGGGAAGCCGAGCAGCAGGCGATCGAAGCGCTGCGCGCTCTCCCAGAGGATGGTGAGCGCCTTCTCCGGGCTGTGGCCCAGGCTGCCGAAGGTGGGGTAGCAGCCCACCTCTGGCCCGAAGCCGAGCCGGTTGCAGCCCGGGCGATCGGGGTAGGCGGCGGCGAACCAGGTGGACGCGGGGTGCTGGAAGGGGTCGCCCGTGAGCAGCGCGTTGTCGGCGAGCAGCAGGCCCAGGCCCAGGCTGGCGGGGAGCGCGACGCGCAGGAGGACTCGCCGATCCGGCAGACCACCGAGGAGTAACGCCGGTATTCCGGCGAAGGCCGCGTCGAAGGGGCGGGAGAGCAGCAGGAAGCCCAGGGCGGCCCCGGAGAGCCAGCCCGTCTCGCCGCGCAGGGCCTGGCGGGCGATGACGAGCGTCGCCACCAGGGCGGAGGTGTGGGCCATGCGGCTGGCGCCCAGGATGAGGAAGCCCGGCGAGAGCGCCAGGATCAACGCGGCGAAGCCCGCGGCCCGCTCGTTGTCCGTCAGCCGGCGCGCCACCTCCCACCCGAGCGGCACCGCCAGCGCCGCCAGCAGCGGGTTGGCCAGCACCTGGAGCCCGAGCAGCTCGAAGACGGCCAGCAAGGCTGGCCATCCCGGCGGGAACGCCCCCGCGAGCCCTGGCGAGGTCAGCAGGAAGCTGTAGCGCAGCAGGCCGTCGGGCTCGGCGAGGGGTGCGACGCGGTGACCATCGGCGAAGATCCTGGCCTGGATGGCGTAGACCACCTCGTCGGGGACGTGGGGCACGCCGCCGAGCGCGCCCAGGGACAGCGCCAGCGAGAGCGTCAGCGCGACGATGGCGAGGGCGGCGATGGGCTTCGGCAGCTCGATGGGGGCGGGGGGCATGTGGCGGGAGTGTACGTCGCGCCGCGCCCCGCCGTCGAGCGCGCCCTTGCCGCGTGGCCAGAGGAGGCGTTAGAGGAGGGGGACGGGGCGTAGCTCAACTGGATAGAGCACCGGACTTCGGATCCGGGGGTTGCGAGTTCGACTCTTGCCGCCCCGGCCTCGCCAGCGCCTTGTACGGCGATAGACACCCACGATGCAGCTCCTCCTCGACCTCGCTGAGCGTGGCCTCTTCCCCGACACCCTGGTCCGCCGCGGCATCCGCCGCGTCCTCGCCGCGCGCCTCGCTGAGCAAGCCGCGCTCCCGCCGGGCGCCATGGAGGCCTGGGTCGCCAGCATGGGCCAGAGCCCGATCGCGCTGGTGCCGGCCGCGGCGAACCAGCAACATTATGAGGTTCAACCTGCCTTCTTCGAGCAGGTGCTCGGCCGGAACCTGAAGTACTCCTGCGGCCTGTGGGCGGACGGCACGGCGGACCTGGACCAGGCCGAGGAGGCGATGCTGGCGCTGACGGTGGAGCGCGCGCAGCTCGCCGACGGGCAGGCGATCCTGGAGCTGGGCTGCGGCTGGGGCAGCCTCACCCTGTGGATGGCGCGGCACTTCCCGCGGAGCCGCATCCTGGCGGTCTCCAACTCGGCGCCGCAGCGGGCCTTCATCCTCGCCCGCGCCGCCCGCGAGGGGCTCTCCAACGTCACCGTGCAGACGGCGGACATGAACACCTTCGATCCGGGCGCCCGCTTCGATCGCGTCGTCTCGGTGGAGATGTTCGAGCACATGCGCAACTGGGCGGCGCTGCTGGGGCGCGTCCGCGGCTGGCTACAGAACGATGGCCGCCTCTTTCTGCACGTCTTCGCCCACCAGAAGTACAGCTACCCCTACGAGGACGCGGGCTCGGATGACTGGATGGCGCGCCACTTCTTCTCGGGCGGCATGATGCCCTCGCACGATCTGTTGGACCGGCTGGACATCCCGCTGCAGATGGAGGGGCGCTGGTGGGTGTCGGGCACCCACTATGCGCGCACCAGCGAGGCCTGGCTGCGCCGTCTCGACGCGAACACAGAGGCGATCACGGCGCTGTTTCAGGCGGATCTGGGCTGGGGCGAGGCGCGACGCAACGTCCAACGCTGGCGCATCTTCTTCCTGGCCTGCGCGGAGCTCTTCGCCTGGGAGAACGGCGAACACTGGGGCGTCTCGCACCAACTGTTGCGGCCTTGAGAGGATCTCAGGTCTGAGACCGTCTCAATCCTCGAACAGCCGGGGCAGCGAGCACTCGAAGCCGCTCAGCAGGGTGTCGGCCAGCCGATCCGACACGACGCGCTCGGTCGCCAGCCCGCGGATGAGCTCCAGCGTGCGGGCGTAGGGGTCGATGACCCAGTACTCCATCACGCCGGCCTCCGCGTAGATCAGGCGCTTGGTGAGCCGATCATACCGTGGAGGAAGACGAACAGATCGGGCTGGACGATGCGGCCCTCGCTCAGGCGCACGTCCAGCGGGGAGAGCCCCACGTAGGCGGGCGGGTTGGCGCGCGCCCAGGAGCGGAGGAGCAGGCCGAGGGTGAAGACGCAGTCTTGATGTTCAGGAGAAGGCGAAGGAGCCAAGACGATCTCTCCGTCCAAGAGCTCGATGCGCTGGTTGGTGCCCTCCAGCGCCAGGAAGTCCTGCTCGGTCACTCGGGGGATCGCCGCGGCTGCGCTCATGGAGACAACCTGCCCTGATCCTGCGCGGTCGGCAAGGCGCCGCTACTTCCCGCGCCGCATCTCGAGGCTGTAGTCCAGATCCATGACGATCGGCATGCTCACGCCCTCGGCGTCGGCGCTCATCGCCATGTGCATCTTGTAGGCGATGGTCCCCGTGGGGTACAGCTCGGCGAGGTCCCAGCGCAGCTCGCCGCCGCCGCTCGCGGTGAACAGATCCATGCTCGCCTTCGCGCCGGGCGGTAGGCTGGCCAGCAGCGCGCTCGCGTCGGCGCTCATGTTGATCTCGTTGCCCAGGGTCAACACGTCGCCGTCGATGGCGCGCACGGTGTAGATCGTGGTGGCCTCGACCGGGATGCCGCCCGAGACCATGGTCAGCGTCATCTTCCACTTTCCGCCCACGCCGATCGGCTCGGCGGGCAGGTAGACCTGGCTCTGGCGCATGCTGTCCTGGATGCCGTTCATCGCCGTCCTGATCTCAGGGCTGGCCGAGCCCGTGATCTCGAAGGCCAGCGAGCGACCCGTGGGATCCATGTGCTGGCGCATCTGCAGCCCGTCGAGCAGGGCGAAGGCCTGCGCCATCACCTCGGCCATCTCCGGCGGGGCGTCGCCGCCGGGCAGGGTCTTCGCGCCCAACCAGAGCGTATCGACGTGAAAGCTGCCATCGGGGTCTACGCGGTTCACCGTAGATTGCATCCCCATGGCCATGGGCGGCGTGTCCATCTTCTGCGCCTGCTCGCCGATGGCCATGCTCATGTTCATGTCCATGACCATCTCGATCGCCTGGACGCTGCCGGCCGCCGGCGCGAGCCGCAGGGGGCGGCGCGGCTCGGCGCCTGCGTCGATGAGCGCGACCGTGTAGTTCATGCTGGTGGGCATGTTCGCGGCGAGCTGCTCGCCC
>CAZKWG010000093.1:0-13844 GCA_964556105.1 uncultured Enterobacterales bacterium
TTCGCGCCTCGGCGATGGCGTGGCCGAGGCGCTGGGTGGCCAGCGGATACTCGCCGCGGATGTAGATGATCCCGCGCTCGCAGGCGGTGGCGAAGCCGGCGATGGTCATGGCCTCGACGAGGCGGAAGGGGTCGCCCTCCTTCAGCACGCGGTCCTTGAACGTGCCGGGCTCGCTCTCGTCGGCGTTGCAGACCAGCCAGTGGGGGCGAACGGGCTGAGCGGCCACGCTGGCCCACTTTCGGCCGGTGGGGAAGGCGGCGCCGCCGCGCCCCATCAGGCGGGAGTCGATGACCTCGCGGATGACGCCGCTGGGGCCGAGCTCGAGGGCGCGGCGGAGGGCCTCGTAGCCGCCGCTGGCGCGGTAGGCGCCGAGGCTGGTGGGGTCGACCACGCCGACGCGGCGGAGCAGGCGCAGGCTGGCGCGGGGCTGCTGGGGGAGGGCCGGGGTCTGCGCGGGAGGAGGCTCGCCCGCGAGGACGGCCTGGACCTGCTCGACGTGGACCTGACCCCAGGCGCGCTCGTCATGGTCGGGGCCGGCCTGGGTGAGCATGGCGGCGGGGGCCTGCTCGCAGAGGCCGAGGCAGGGGCTGCGCAGCCAGGTGGTCCCGTCGTGGTCGGCGCCCTGGGGGCCGATCGATCGCTCGAGGCCGGCGATCAGGGCCTCGGATCCGCGGGTCCGGCAGCAGACGTCCTCGCAGACGTGGACGACGCGCGCGGGCCGCGGCGTGAGCGAGAAGAGGGCGTAGAAGCTGGCGACGCCGTAACCTTCGGCCGGCGGGACGCCGAGGCGGCGGCAGGCCTCGCCCAGGCCGCCGGGAGAGATCCAGCCGACGCGCGCCTGCAGCGCGTGGAGCGCCGGCAGCAGATAGCGCCTGCACGCCGCGATCTCGGCCAGCCCCTCGGGCACGGGGAGATCCCCGAGCACCGAGGCGACGGCCTCCACCTCAGAGGCTGTGGGTGGGCTCGGGATCGGGCGGAGGTCCATGCAAGCTCCCGGGGAGGGCCTCGACGCGGACGGCGGAGGCCTTGAATTCGGCGGTGCCCGATCGGGGATCGGCGGCGTCGATGGTCAGGATGTTGGTGTCGACCTCATCGGCGTTGTGGTAGGTCATGAAGGCCAGACCTTCGCGCAGGCCAGGGTCGATGCGCACGGGCGCGATGACGAAGCCCCGTCGCGAGCTGATCTTCACGCGCTGGCCGGCCTGAAGGCCGAGGCGGGCGACGTCGGCGGGGGAGAGGTCGATGCTCTCCTCGCGCCAGAGCGGGCTGTTGTAGCCTCCGGACTGCACGCCGGTGTTGAACGCGTCCAGGCGGCGGCCGGTGGTGAGCCGGATGGGGAACTCGTCCGTGAGCCTGTCCACGGGAGGATCGGGGTTCACACAGGAGAACGGGGCGAGCATCCCCTCGGCCGGCACCCTCCACAGGCGCTCGTGCAGGGTGCGCGTGCCGGGGTGATCCTCGCTCGGGCAGGGCCACTGGATGCCGCCCAGGGCCTCGAGCCGGTCGTAGCGCATGCCGCGGTGCATGGGCGAGAGCGCGCGGAGCTCGTCCCAGAGCTGCTCCGGCGTGGGGTGGCCGAGGTCGCGGCCCAGGCGGCGGGCGAGCTCGGCGAGGATCCAGATGTCGTCGCGCGCCTCGCCCGGCGGATCGAGGGCCTTGCGCACGCGCTGCACGCGGCGCTCGGAGTTGGTGACGGTGCCCTCGGTCTCGCACCAGGCGCTGCTGGCGGGCAGGACGACGTGGGCCAGCTCGGCGGTGCGCGTCAGGAACAGATCCTGGACGATGAGGGTGTCCAGGCCGGTCAGCAGGGCGCGACAGTGTCCGCCGTCGGCCTCGCTCTGGGCGGGGTTCTCGCCGATGCAGAGCAGGGCGCGCAGCTCGCGCCGCTCCATCGCGTAGAACATCTCGGTGAGGTTCCAGCCGTTCTTCGGCGGGATGGTGCAGCCCCAGGCGGCCTCGAAGCGGGCGCGGACCTCGTCGTTCTCGACGTCTTGGAAGCCGGTCAGCTTGTGGGGCAGCGCGCCCATGTCGCCGCCGCCCTGCACGTTGTTCTGGCCGCGCAGCGGGTTGATCCCCGAGCCCGGGCGCCCGACATGACCGGTCAGCAGGCCCAGGTTGATCAGCGCGAGCACGTTGTCCACGGCGTTGTGGTGCTCGGTGATGCCCAGCGTCCAGCAGAGCTGCGCGCGCTCGGCGCGGGCGTAGGCGTGGGCCAGCTTCTGGATGAGCGGGGCGGGCACGCCGGTGACGGCGGCGCCGCGCTCCAGAGTCCAGGGCTCGACGTGCGCTTTGAAGGCCTCGAATCCGCGGGTGGCGTTGTCGATGAAGGCCGTGTGGCAGAGGCCGGCGTGGATGATCTCGCGGGCCACGGTCAGCGCCAGCTCGACGTCCGTGCCGACGTGCAGGGGCAGATGGGCGTCTGACCAGGCGGCGGTGTCCGTGCGGCGCGGATCGATGACGAAGAGCTTTGCTCCGGCTCTTATACCCTTCAGCACATGATGGAAGAAGATGGGGTGGGCCTCGCGCGCGTTGCTGCCCCAGAGGACAATAACGTCCGTAGCCTCTACGTCCGCGTAGGAGCTGGTCCCGCCACCTGCACCGAAGACCGTCGCCAGACCGACGACGCTAGGCGCGTGTCACGTCCGGTTGCAGGAGTCGATGTTGTTCGACCCCACCGCCGTCCGGATGAACTTCATGGCCATGTAGTTCATCTCGTTCGTGGCCTTCGAGCAGCTGAAGATGCCGAAGCTCTGCGGGCCCGCGGCGTCCACCGAGCGACGGATGCCGGCGGCGGCCGCGTCGAGGGCCTCGTCCCAGGAGGCGCGGCGGAGGGCGCCGTCCTCGCGGACGAGGGGGTGGGTCAGGCGGGCGAGGGGGGTGCGGGCCATGTGGACCTCCAGAGTGAGGAGAACGTAGCCTCTGCGCCCCGGGATGGGAAGGTGGGGGCGCGCCGCGGTGTGGGCGGTGCTCAGCCGGGCGGACCTCGGGCGACTGGGCGCCGACAGCTTCGCGGCGCCGCCCGAGCGGCCGCCACCTTCGGCAGCGCGCTGTTCGCGGGGACGGCGGCGGGGCGGGTGGTGGGATCGCGGCGTGAGGCGACCGATCCCGCGTGGTCACGTCCTCGGGGCGTCCCCGCCGAGGTTGGCCTCGGGCGCGTGGGCCCCATGAGGCCCAGGCTTCGGGTTGCCATCCAGCGGGATCCCGTCGAGGGGAGCCGCCCGGGTGAGACGACGCACATCCTCGCGCGCGCGGCCGAGGAGCGGGGGCACTCGCTCTGGTTTCACACGCCGGCGGATCTACGTTTCGACGAAGGAAGTGTCGTGGCGCGCGCACGCTCCCTGTCGTACGGTGGGGGGACGGACTTCGCCCTCGGCTCCCCAGAGGATCTCGATCTCGCGACGATGGATGTGGTCCTCGTCCGCCAGGACCCGCCGGTGGACATGGCGTGGCTCACGACCACGTGGCTCCTCGACCTGCTCCCCGCCACGCAGATCATCAACGCCCCCCGGGCGATTCGAGACACGCCGGAGAAGCTCGTCGCGTTGACCCTGCCGCATCTCGCGCCACCCACCCTGGTCAGCGGAGATCCCGCGTGCCTCAGCGCCTTCCGGGCGCGCCATGGGGACGTTGTGGTCAAACCCCTCTACGACAAGGCGGGCGCGGGATTCTTCTTCCTCGATCGCGACGATCCGAATTTCGATGTCGTGGTGGAGAGTTGGGTGCCTGCGCAGGGTGCGCCTGTGATCATCCAGCGGTACCAACCCGAGGCGCGCGAGGGGAGCATCCGGGTGATGGTGGTGGACGGCGTGGCGGTGGGAGCGATGCGAAGCGTGCCGAGAGCTGGTGTGCGCCGTGGAAACATGGACCGTTCGGAGCGCGTGGAGGCCACCACCTTGTCGGACGCCCAGAAGCGGTGCGTGGACGGGGTGTGTGCCCTCCTCCTGGAGCGAGGGGTCGTGTTCGCGGCGATCGACCTTGTCGGACCGTGGCTGTTGGAGGTCAACGTCACGTCTCCGGGGGGCGCGGTCTATTTCGACCGGGTGTTTCCCGAACCGTTCGCGCCGCGGGTGTGGGATGTGATCGAGCGGAGAGGCGTCGAGGAGCGCGGCCTCGCCCGGTGATCCAACGCACAACGGATCGTCGGTCTGCGCGCTTTCGCCAGCGGTCTGCTGCAGCGCGGGGGCCAGCCAGGAGCGCCCCCACGGCCGCCGCTGAGGCCGCAGGCACCGTCGCACACTCACCCTGCAGCGCTCACCTGGTCAGGTCCGCCGCTTGGAGGCAGCAGGCGATCTTGAGCCCGTTGAGGGCCGTGTCGTCGCCCTTGCCCTGCTCTTCCTCTACCCGCACTCCCAGGCCGCAGATCTGGGTGCCCGCAGGGCACTGCGCCCAGCCGCCCCAGTCTCCCCAACCCCGGTCACTGCCGGCGAGCACCGTTCCGTCTGCGCATTCGACCTGAAGGTCGTTCGCGCCGGTGTCGTCGCCGTCGCCCTGGTTGGCCTCGACTTTGAGGCGAACACGGCTGATCGCTCCAGACTTGCACGTTGAGTTGCTGATGGCGTTGTCCCAGTCGCCCCAGTGACCATAGTTGGCGTTGTACAGAGACGAGTCGTTCGTACAGGAGAACCGTATCGCGTTGAGTCCCGTGTCGTCGCCGTCGCCCTGGTTGGCTTCGATTCGGCGTTCGACTCCGTTCAAGTAGCTATCGTCGCCCGGGCAGTAGATGGGCGGGTGCCATGTGCCCCAGTGGCCCTCGCCCACCACGATCTCGGTCTTCACATGGCTGCGGGAGAGGCCCCTGGGTTCAGCCTCGTAGACCTCACACCCGCCACGGAGCTCCACGATCGCGTTATCCGCGACAACGAAACCTGTCGGACCCCCGAACAACGTCTCATCTCTCTTCCGGCAGCTCACGTCCATCGTGCGCGAAGAGGTGCCTGGGAGGTAGTTATAAGACGCTGATCCACCAGGGGGGACGCTGGCGTGGTGACAGACGAAGAGACGCCTGTCCGGGGCGCCCGCGCAGCCGGCCGCCTTCCAGTAGAAGGTGACCGTCGAGTCAGACATGTTGTACGCCTTGACACTGTAGGTCGGAGCGCTACCGGCCTCAGGGGCGTACAGAGCGAGAGCTGCGGACACGATCGTGAGCAGGCCGGACTTGAACATCTCTTCACCTCGCCGCCATCTTCTTGATCCACAGGCCGTCTGTCAAGCTGGGAAGCTCTGTAGGACCAGGCGCGCCTCGCGTGCGGGCGATGCCTGCGCGGCCCGGACCGACGGCGCAGAGAGCGCGGGCCCGTCCTACCGACCGTGCCGAGAACGTGTGTTCGGCGTTGGGAGTTCGAGGTGCAGGGCAACCGAACGCGTGGCCCCAGCACGGCTCGGAGACGGGAAGGTGGGGGCGCGCCGCGGGGCGGGATAGCCGGGCGGGATGCCGCTGCTCGCCCTGGCCATGGTCCTCGTCGCCGCCGTGCTCCACGCGACCTGGAACCTCGCGGCGCGCCGGGCGGCGGCCCGCGGCGTGTCGGGGCTGCGCTTCGTCTGGCTCTATTCTGTGCTAGGTAATCTAGTCTGGCTGGGGCCGCTGCTCTGGGTCCTGCACGAGGCGCCGCCCCGCTGGGACGGGCTCACCCTGCTGGCCCTGCTGGCGACGGGGGTGTTGCACCTGGCCTACGGGCTCACGCTGCAGCATGCCTACAAGGTGGCGGAGCTGAGCGTGGTCTACCCGGTGGCGCGGGGGCTGGGACCGACCCTGTCTACGCTGGGCGCCGTTTTGCTGCTGGAGGAGCGACCGGGACCGCTGGCGCTGGTGGGGGTGGTGCTGGTGGTGCTGGGCATCCTGGGCCTGTCCACGGGCGAGCGGAGCGCGGGCGCGCCGGTGGGGCGCGGGGTGGCCTGGGGAGCGCTGACCGGCATGCTCATCGCCCTGTACACGCTCAACGACGGGAACGCGGTGCGCAACCTGGGCGTTCCGGCCTTGCTGGTGGACTACAGCGGCAACCTGCTGCGCATGTTCGTCCTGGCGCCGAGCGCGCTCCAGGACCCGGGCGCGATGCGGGAGACCGCGCGAGACGCCTGGAAGGAGGCGCTGATGGTCGCGGTGCTGGGCACGCTCGGCTACGTGCTCGTGCTCAGCGCGATGCGGCTGGCGCCGCTGAGTCATGTGGCGCCAGCCCGCGAGGTCTCGATGCTCATCGCCACCTGGCTGGGCGCCCGCGTGCTCGCCGAGGCGCAGCTTCAGCGCCGACTCCTGGCGTCGGCGCTGATGGTGGCGGGGGTGGTGGCGTTGGCGCTCGGCTGAGGCTCAGCCTGGCGCGGCCCCGATCAGGGCGCCCACTCGCGGAAGAAAGCGATGGTGTCGCTGTACTCTTTCGTGATGTGGGTCCCGCCCAGCGGCCGGTCGTCCGACGAGGTGCAGCTCGCGGCCCCGGCGGTCGTGCCGCAGGTGCTCCAGGTGTGGACGCCGGCGATGACGGGGACGCCCTTGTTGTAGTGGTAGATCGCGCTGCCGGACTGCCCGCCGCTGGCGTCGCAGGAGTGCTTGAACAGGCGGTGGTAGCCCTTGCCGTCGTCCTTGTCGAAGTCGCCCAGCTCGCAGTCGTTGCTGTCGCCGTAGAGGTGGTTGGCGACGCAGACCACGGACGAGCCGCTGTCGCCCGGGTCGTCCGTGCGCGCGTTGCCGTTGCTGTCGAACGCGTTGCAGGAGGGGTAGCCGCGGTTCCAGTGGGACTTGGAGTCCAGGTAGCTCTCGCCCGCGTACCACCAACCCATCCAGCCCGTCTCTTCACCAATGCGCTCGGGCAGCACGATGATGCCGATGTCGTACTGACGCGAGCCGCCGCTCGGGTTGGCCGCGCGCCAGTTCGACGGCGTGAAGTACCAGTTGAAGCCGCTGGAGGGGAAGGCCACCGCGCCATAGGGCTGGAGGGCGCCCGCGCCGCCCGGGACGACCGAGAAGCTGAGCCAGGAGCTGCTGGAGCGGTTCCAGATGCAGTGCCCGGCCGTCAGCACATGGCGCGGGCCGACCAGCGTGCCCGTGCAGCCGTTGGTGAAGCGGCTGATGGTGCGCCAGGGCCAGCTGGTCGTGCCGGTGGTGCCGGGCTCCTCGGCCGCGGTCTTGCTCAGGCGCTGGCGGTTGTCCACGTTGTCGCTCCAGGAGTAGCGCGCGTCGGGCTCGACCGAGTACTCCACGTCCTCCGGGTCGGCGTACTCGCTGCGGTCGGCGCTGCCCATGTCGTCGCCGCGCTCCGTGGCGAGCCGGCCGGCGGCGTCGAGCGCGTCGGCGGAGATCTCGATCTGGAACTCGTTGAGCGTCTCGGGGTTGAAGGCGACCATCGCGCTGAGCGGCTCGCTCTCGCCGCGGGTCAGGTCGTCCTCGGCGGGGATGTCACCGTCGTTGTCTTCGTCCTTCTCCAGGGTCCCCTTGCCCAGGTAGGTGATGGTGACGTGCTTCTCGTCCAGCCCGAGCTCGACGAGCAGCTCGTCGGTGAGGCGCTCGAGCTGGGCCTGGTCGCGGGCGATGGTGGCGTCCTCGTCGCGGGCGCTGGCGTCGAGGCTGGCGCCGGCGACGGGAGCGCGCGTCTGGGTGGTCTGGTCCTCCGCCGCGTCACAGGCGGCGAGCAGGGCGAGCGGGAGGAGGGCGGTGCGCAGAGAGAGGGTGGTCATCGGAGGCTCCAGCGGATGGTGTTGGGTTCTGGTCGGTGCGGGCCCGCTGTGCGCGGGGCTCGGGACCGCTCTTGTGCAGGAGCCGTGCCAGGGGGGGAGGGGAGAGCGGGCTGGGGGAGGAGACTCGCGAGAGTGTTGTTATAAAGGGACGTACTTTCTTTAGCTAATATTATTAGTATTTGGTGCGCGGGCCGAATCTCCTCTGCGCGCGCGATGCGCGCGCATCGCCGCTCTCGCTCGGGTTAAGCCGCACGACCCCCTGGAGGTCTCGTGTCGCACGTCCACGCTTCCGTCGTTCAGCTCGGCAAGATGCTCCGCAACCTCGACGCCTGGCTCGGCCGGGCCGCCGAGCACGCGCAGAAGAAGAACTTCGACCCGAACGTCCTCGTCGTGGCGCGCCTCGCGCCCGATCAGTTCGCCCTCGTCCGCCAGGTGCAGTCCGCCTGCGACGGCGCCAAGCTCGCGGCGGCGCGGCTGGCGGGGAAGGAGGCGCCGAAGCACGCGGACACCGAGACCACGCTGGACGAGCTGCGCGCCCGTGTCCAGACCGTCCTCGCTTATCTGGACACCTTCGCGGCGGCCGACTTCGAGGGCGCCGAGGCGCGGCAGATCAGCCTGCCCTTCGCGCCGGGGATGGTCATCGAGGGCGCGGACTATCTCACCGAGATGGCGATCCCGAACACCTATTTCCACCTGTCGATGGCCTACGCCATCCTGCGCCACAACGGCGTCGAGCTGGGCAAGCGCGACTTCCTCAGCGCGCTCAACCTGCGCCCCGTGACCGCCGCGGGATGATCGGTCGCGAGGCTCGCGCCGTGATCGGCCTCTACGCCGGCTACGGCCTCGCGCTCACGCTCCCCCTGTTGGCCCTCGCGCAGGGGCCAGGCTGGGGCCTCGCCGCGGCATGCGCCTCCCTCGGCGCTTGGATTCGTTGGGGGCCTCCAGCGATGCCCGGCCTCGTCCCTGGGATGATGGCGCTCACGCTGACGCTCGGGAACGCCATCGTCCTGGTCGTCGCGCTGGCGCGCATGCGGGGGGGCTGATCTCCGCAGCGTCGCGTTCGCCGCCTGCACGCCTTCCGCGAGCGCGCAGGGGGGACCACCGGTGCGCGCCGCTGCGCTCCGACCGATCCGAACCTGATCGACCTCGTCCCGGACGCGCAGATAGTGCCCGTGGCACCGGCAGCACTCTGGGGTTGAGGTAGCCTGCGGCCGCCCCCTGCGGCATCAAACGCCAACCCTATCGACGACCTCGAGGAGAGCCATCCCATGATGAGCCTGAGCGCCGCGCTTCAATCTGAGCTGGAGGTCCTGCGCGGGCTGGCCGCCGAGGGGGACGCGCTGGCCCGTTGGCTCTCCGGCGGCGCCACCGTCAAGAGCGATGAGCCTCGGACGCCGCCGTTCGCCCTGATCGGGCGCCAGCGCTGGCCCCTGCTGGGCATCTACTACCGCTTGAAGGCGATCATCACCGATCCGACGGGCATGGTGGTGGACTACCAGCGCGCGTACGGTGACCTGTTCACCGTGCGCATCCCCTTCAATTTCGACCTCACCTATGTGCTGAGCCGGGATGGCTATCGTTTCGTGATGGACCTGCCGGCGGACACGGCGCCCATGGGTCCGGTGATGTCCAACGTGCCCACGGTCGGCTTCTGGTATGGGCGCGAGGCCACCGACGCCGACACGCTCCAGGCCTTGCTGCTGGCCGGCCGCGCCTTCATCCAGGATCACCTGCTCGTGCCCCAGCGGCTGCGCGGCCTGCCGGAGCAGGTGCGGCGCACCACGGCCCGGCACATGGACGCCTTCGGTGAGGAGGTCGATCTCAGCCGGGCGCTGGTGGACCTCCTCTTCGACGCGTCGGGTCGAGGTGTCTTGGGAGACGCGCTCTGGGACCGCATCGGGCCCACCGTCACGCCCCTCTACCGCGACATCGTCAACGGGATCGACATCGTTCACACGACGCTCGCCGTGACGCCGCTCAAGTACCTGCTCCCGGAGTACCGGTCCACGCTGAAGCTGCGCAAGATCCTGGACGCGGTCGTGGCTGAGCACCGCCGGGCCAGCCTGGACCCGGTGCTGGACGCCATGGCGGCCATCCAGATCGACGGCAGGCCGCTGTCCGACAAGGATCTGAGCTGGATGCTGATGTACACCATCTGGAACGCGCTCATCTATCCTGGCACCTACGGGTTCTGGGCCACGGTGGACACGCTCTCCGACCCCGCCATGCAGAGCGCCTTGCGAAGCGCCGGCCCCGAGCGCCGCCAGCGGCTGCTGACCACCGGCTTGCTGGAGACGATGCGCCTGAACCCCGTCGCCAGCCTGGTGCGCGCCCCGCCGCGCGCCGTGCGCTACGAGCACCAGGGCGAGCTGTTCACGATCCCACCCCGCGGCTACTTTGGGGTCTTTCCCTACCAGCTCTGCCATGACGCCCAGACCTACACAGACGCGGACGTCTACGACCCCTTCCGCTACCAACGGGGAGAGCCCATCCCGCCCGTGTTCGGTCGGGGCGCCTTCGGTTGTGTGGCGCAGCGCTTCGTGAAGCTGGTGCTGGTGGGCGTGCAGGAGGCGCTCTACGACCGTTACGATGTGGAGATCGTGGACGCCATCCCCTCGCGGATCAGCCGGGTACACCTGACCTACCCCAGCAAGCCCCTGCGGGCGCGCCTGCGGCCGGCCTCCCCTCGAAGCGCCACCCCCGATGAGGCCACGCTGTCGTCGGACGAGGCGGTGCAGGCGGTGTTCGAGCCACGCGAGGGCGCGATGGGCCCGGCGATGCCGGTGGGCAGCGTGGCGGCCTGTCCGGTCACCGGGAAGACCTACCGTCGCGAGCGCTGCCCGGTCACCGGCGTAGAGCGCTGGTCGGAGGCCGGTTGAGCCTCAGCGACGAGGCGCGGGAGACCGGCGCGCTGATCCGGGCCCTCAGCGGACCCGCCCTGGCGGGAGAGGGCGCTCCGGGCGCAGGTTGGACCGAGCGCGCCCGCGGTGAGGATCGGCTCTGGGTGCGCCGAGAGGGGGATGGCCCCGCTACCTTCGTCTCAGAGGGCGCGCTGCCCGGCCCGGTGAGCCTGGCGGCGGCCTTGATCAAGGAGGCGGATCTGGGCGGGCTGGCGGGCAGCCTGCGGCGTTGGGAGCCGACACGTCTCTCTCCCTGCCAGGAGCGGATCGCCTACACCAGCCGCCTGCCCTGGCCTCTGGCCGACCGCAGCTTCACCGTGCTGGAGCGCTACGGCGGTGGGCCGGGCGAGGCGTTGATCCTCGGCCAGGACCTCGAGGGCGCCGTCGCCGAGGCGGGCACCGTCCTGGGATCGGTGATCTGTTCGGCCTACCGGATCGCCCGGGTGGGGACAGGGTGCGCCCTGAGGCGCCTCATCCGGATCGAGCTTCACCTGCCGCTGCCCGTCCCCTGGACGGATCGCCTGCTGGCCGGCACCTTCCTGGCCGACCTGGACCGGCTGCGCGCGGGCATGGCGCGACCGCCAGCCGGGCTCGCGCAGCGGATGGCCCAGGAGCCGCTCTATGCGCTGTGGGCGGACCCGGAGTCCCCGGCGCCCTGACCCCGCCCAGGGGAAGGGGCAAGGCCTGGCCGCCGCGCGGGCGACCTCAGGCCTGTCTCGCCCCGCGGAGCTCGACCGCGAGCGCCTCGCGGCCATCGGGGAGCACGTTGAACATGCGGAAGCTGAAATGATCCGGGTCGTACCAGTCCAGGACGACGCGCCAGCCCCAGTCCGGTGAGCCGTCGCCCGCCGGGTAGGTGGCGTAGAGGAAGAGCGCGCTGCCCTGGACGTGGCCATGCAGCACGAGCCCGCTCTCCGCGTGGAAGGTGTCGGTGAAGTCGCCGCGGCAGGACGGCGCGGGCCCGCGGAGGACCAGCTCGCCGTCCTTCTGGGCGCCCTCGTGAGACCAGCGCACCTGGATCCGATCAGCGCTGACCTGAAGTGTCCCCTCAGAGACGTGGGCGGGCGTCCCTGGCATGAACCAGAGGCGGTTGGAGCCGGCGAAGCGGCCGTGGTGCGATGCAGGGATCATCCGTGAAGTGTATTTCGGGGAGCGAGAACCGCAAGGCGCCGCGTCGCCACGAACGCCGCGAGGACGCCCAGCGTCCCCCGCCAGTAGAAGTCGAGATGCCGATAGATGGACTCGGTCGGGAAGCCGTCGATCGTCAGCGTCAGGGTGGTGTGCTCGCCGGCGGGCTCGAGCCGGAAGGTCAGGACGGAGGCGCTCTCTGGCGCGTCTGGCAGCCGGGAGAACGAGCTCTGGTGGCTGTAGCGCAGCAGCCTGTGCGGCTCGAAGGCCAGGACCGTCCCCCGGTTCTCGAAGCGCCCGTGCAGCTCGCCTCGAATCAGGAGCGGGCCGCCCACGGTCCAGTCGGTGAGCACCTCGAGGTCCATCTCGGGCTCGCCCATCCACTGTCGAAGCTGCGCGGGATCGGTCAGCGCCTGCCAGGCGGTGGCGGGGGAGGCTGGGAGGAGGATGGAGCGCTCGATGGGCGGGAACATGGGTGGAGGATAGCGCGGGCGGCGTCGGGTGTCGGGCGGGAGGCCGCTCCAGATTGCTGGCCCTGCTGGATCAATGTAGGGTGAGCGCTCTGAGCCCAGTCTCCCCGGGAGCCCACCCTGCCAGCGCTACACCTCATCCTCGGCCCCGTCGGCGCGGGCAAGTCCACCTACGCCATGCGCCTCGCCGCGACGCTGCGCGCGCCGCGGTTCACGTTGGATGCGTGGATGTCCACCCTCTACGGCGCCGATCCGCGGCCGGCGGGCGACCGCATGGCCTGGTACCAGGAGCGCGTCGATCGCTGCCTCGCGGTGATCGAGCCGCTCGCGTTCGAGATCGCCCAAACGGGCACGCCGGTCGTGCTGGAGCTGGGGCTCATCCGGAGCGCGGCGCGGTACGCCTTCTACGAGCGCGTCGATCTGGCAGAGCTGCCGCTGCGCGTTCACCTCCTGGATGCGCCGCGGGAGCTGCGCCGCGAGCGCGTCGAGCGCCGCAACCGCGAGCGCGGCCAGACCTTCGCGATGGAGGTGCCTTTGGCTGTGTTCGAGCTCGCCAGCGACCTCTGGGAGAGCCCTGAGGAGGAGGAGCGGAGGCGCGTCGAGATCCTCGACGTCCTCCCTTGACGCTCCGCCCCCCGTGAATACCCTCTGGCTGGGTAAAGGGGTGGGTCGGATCTCCCCGGAGGACCGGCGAAAGCCAGCTTCCGAGGAATCCGCGACAACGAGCGAGAAGCGGCGCGTACAGGCTCCCGTCCTCTTCGGAGGGTGTGGATGTCCTTGACAATCGGCTTCGAGCGATCGGCGGGAGCATCGCCGACAGCGTGTCTCACTCCTCCCGTGCCTACCCTGGCTCCAGGGTAGGCTCTTTTCGTTCTGGGGGGGACATGTCGCATCACGCGGGCTTCGCTACAGCGGTCGCCATCGACGCGTCCGTGCTCAACCTGGTCATCGGCGTCTACTACGACAACGAGCTGGTGGACGTCAGCCTGGAGAAGACCTTCCCGGTCAAGGTGCTCGGCCTGGAATTCGGGGTCACCTTCGGGCTGACCCTGGGCAAGCCCACCGTGGACCTCTCCGCGGCGCAGGGGGACCGGATCGGCGTCGCGGCGGCGCTGGAGGGCTCGGTCGAGCTTCAAGGCCCGCTCGGCGGCGTGCACCGCTACGAGGTGGTGATGGACCTCGGCGTGCTGATCCGCCCGGCGGTGGAGATCACCGACGGCGGTCGGATCCAGATCGGGGCGGACTTCAGCGACGCGGAGCTGACCGAGCTGACCGTCTCGCTGCCCGGCGGCGGCGTGCTGAAGAGCGATCACGGCAAGGTCCTGCGCAGCGACGCCGTCCGAGACGTGATCCGGGAATTCCTGAGGAAGATAGGCACGAAGGGCTTCAAGCTCTCGCCGGAGATCCTCTCGGGCACGGAGAAGCTGAACCTGGCGCTGGACTCGGTGGTGGTGCGGGTGCTGGACGACGCGCTGGTGATCGGCGTGGACGTCCGCGGCCTGACGCAGGGCCAGGTGTCGGCGCTCACCGACTTCTCGGGGCCGTCCGGGATGGCGGCCTCGACCAACCCTGCGCTGATCGCGGGGGTCTTCGCGGGGGCTCGCCCCAGCATCATCCGGAAGTACGACAGCCTGAGCATCGACAGCCTGGACTACATCCTCGAGCCGGACAGCCTCTTCGTCTG
>CAZKWG010000093.1:13854-15392 GCA_964556105.1 uncultured Enterobacterales bacterium
CTTCGTCTGGGGGCAGGCCACCAAACACACGCCATGGTACATGCCCAACGTAACGGTGCAGTGGTCGGCGCGGGCCAAAGTGCTGCTGACGGACGAAAAGGTCTGCGTGGACACCTCGGACGTGACGGTGAACCTGCCGGGTTGGGTGACCGTGCTGGGGGTGGTGTTCGGCGTGCTGAGCCTGGGATTGGGCTCGCCCCTGGCCGCGACCGTCTTCGCCGTGCTGGCGGTGGTGGGCGCGGTGCTGGCCGATGGGCTCGACCAGGCGCTGGAGAACGCCGCGGACTCGGCCCTGGCGACCGAGCGCACCCAACACATCAAGCTGCCGAAGACCACAGGGCCTGTGCTGGCGCTGCATATCGACGCGGCGAAGCTGGGCGCGACCGGCATCGAGATGTGGACGTCCCTGTCTACGAGAGAGGCGTCCAGCCAGAGCGCGCTGACCGGCACGCCGTCGGTGGAGGTCTCCCAGGCGCGCCCCGTCCAGGTACGGTTGCACCCCAACCCGCGGCTCTACCACCATCAGGATCGCCGCGTCCGCGTCCGCTGGACGGTGACGGCGGACGGCGGCGGGCGCGCGCTGCAGGAGATCGATCGCTCCGTGCAGGAGGACGGCGCGCTGGACCTGAGCTTCGTGCACGATCCGGGGGCGGCGACCACGGCTTACACCGCCAGCGTGCGGGTGTACCGGGCGGGCCGCGACGGGCTCACCACCGAGCTGCTGCGGCGCTCGCAGGAGATCGCGGTACAGGATCGTCTGGACCGCTCGCACCCCTACGTGCGCTGGACCCACAACGTCAAGGCGCCGCGGCGGATGACCCGCACCCGCCACGGGCAGCCGCACACCTTCTATGTTGGGTCCTATGTTCAGGAGCGGGTGTCGAAGATCCACCGCACGGACCTTCCTGGACGGTGTCGCTTCGCCGACCAGTTCTCCACCGACAAGAGCACGCGCCTCGAGTACCTGGACGCGCTGCCGGTGCCGCGCGAGGAGATCCTGGCGAATCGTGCCCTGTTCTGCGACTACTGCTTCTTCGGCGGGCCGGACAAGAGCGCCCTGAAGATCGCCTGAGGGCGACCCGAGGCCCGCGTGTGACCCTCAGCTCATCGCCACCCAACGCTCGAAGCTCGCGACGTGCTCCGGCGCCCGCTGGCGCAGAAAGGCCTCCGTCGCCGCCACAGCCACCCGCTCCAGCGCCGCGTGTCGCGCGAAGCCCTCGCTGCCCTGTCGGGTGTCGCGGGGTCCTTCGCCGGGCACATGGGGGTCGGTGATGACGTGCATGAGCTCGTGCAGGGCCTGCTGCAGCGCGTGCTCGACGCCGGCGGCGAGCGAGATGGCCACGACCTGCGTCCCGCCCTCGCGCGTCCCGCGGCCGGCGAAGCCGAGCGCGGGACAGTCGAGCACGCGCAGGCGCGGCGGGGGCGCGGTCTGGTGCGACCAGAGCAGATCCCGCAGGTGGGTGAGCGGCGCGATCAGCGCCTCGGCGGTCGCGGGCGCGATCTCCTCCTGCCACCCGGCAAGGAAGCGCGCGGACTCC
>CAZKWG010000094.1:0-15277 GCA_964556105.1 uncultured Enterobacterales bacterium
AGGGCGAGGGCGAAGGCGAGGGCGAAGGCGAAGGCGAAGGCGAAGGCGAAGGCGAGGGCGAGACCGGCGACACCGGCGAGGCGGGCTCCGACGGCTGCGGCTGCGGAGATGACTCCGGCCAGAAGTCGGGCCTCTTCGCCGCGCTGTTCAGCCTGCTCGGGCTGGCCTCGCTGCGCCGTCGTCGGTAGCCAACCCTCGCCGTGGGCGAGCCGCCGCGGCCTCAGGGTCGCGCCGGCTCCCAGGCGCCATGAAAGCCGTACGGCAGCAGCGGCAGCCGGATCCGCGCCACGGGTCCAGCGTCCAGCCGCGCGCTCTCGAAGACCCCCAGCTCGGCGCGCTCCCCGAGCCCGTCGTAGATTATCGCCAGCACAAAGCCCTCGTCCGGGTCGGCCGCGCCTGGCGCCGGCGCGAAGACGGGCTCGCCCACGAAGTGGTTCGGCGGGGCGCTCCAGACCGTGGTCTGGCCGGGCGCGCTCAGGTCGATCCTGGCCAGGCTGTCGAAGGGGTCGGAGCGCCCAGGCTCGGCGCGCGTCGCAACATAGACCGCCGGTACAATATGCCCCTCCAGCGCGGTCGAGACCCGCGGGAAGTCGCATCCCAGGCTGCTGAGCTCCTGGAGCGTCGCCGTCTGCTGGTCGGGCGGGATGCGCGCCCGGCAGAGCCGCTGCGCCGCGCGCTGGTCGGGGATGGTCGGGTCGAGCGGCGCGCGCTGACCCTGGTAGCCGAATTCCTGCCCCAGCGAGAAGCGCTCGAAGGCGCAGGCGTCCACCACCACCTCGTCCCCGTCCTCATGGGCGTTGGCGAAGTGGACGACGAACTGCGGTCGGTCCAGGGTGATGGTGCGCACAGCGCCCTCCCGCCCGCGCGGGATCAGGTAGAGCAGCCCCTGCTCCGGGTTGGTCGGCTGGACCGCCTCCAGGAGCGTGCCCGCCCCCATCAGCGACCCGAGCAGCGCCCCCAGCTTCATGCGCAGCAGGTTTCCCGCCACCACGTACCAGCGCGGGGTGACGAAGAAGTCGTGGGCCATGACCAGGGCGGGGAGCTGCGCCTCACGCGTCGCCACGGGGCGTCCGGCCTCGTCGAACTCGCGGAAGGTCAGCCCGGTGAAGCGGCCCATCGTCAGCGAGAGGCCCACCAGCCGCCGCGCGCGCGCGTCGATGCGCATGTGGGCGAGGAAGGCGCCCTCCGGCAGCGCGCCCTCGAAGTCGTGCTCGCCCAGGGTCTCCAGCGTCGTCGCGTCCAGCGCGTGCGGCCGCCCGCCCTCCCAGCCGCAGAGCAGCCTGCCCGCCCAGGGCACCACGGTCGTGTTCGCCACGTTGCGCGGCCCCGGAGCCCGCCAGTTCTCCCACCAGCGGTCGGAGGGGTTCGTCGCCAGCCCGCGGTAGACCACCCTGTTCGCCGCCGCCTCGGCCTTCCAGGCGTCGGTCCGCACGAAGCGCGCCCTCAGGCTGGCGCCGCCGTCCGGACGCAGGCGCAGCGACCGCAGGTAGCCGTGCCCGTCGAATGGGTGGACCACCCGCCCGCCGATCTCCAGCCAGCCGGGGCCGTTGAGCAGGTAGCGCCCGCCGCGGAGGCCGGCGGGGATGGATCCGTCGATGTCAAGATCGTCTATGTCCAGATCACCCGCACGGGCGAGCAGGGTCTGGTTGTAGGCGCGCTGGCGGGCGGGGAGCGTGTCGAGGGAGGGCTGCATGGCGATCTCGTAGCGCGCGGCAGCGTCTCAGGCTGCGCCCAGCGCGGCGCCCATCGCACGAATCTGCGCCACCTTCTCGTACAGCCCGCTCCAGTCGTCGCGCCGCGAGATGGGGTCCCACAGCGCCTCGACCTCCTCGATGCGCAGCTCGACCGGCTCAGGCTGCTGGAACCAGGGGTTGGCCAGCCTGCCAGGATCGGCCGGCTCCAGCCCCTCCAGGGCGGCGCGCACCGGGGCGAACTCCGGCCGGCGGTAGAGGTCGCCGCGCGGCCCGGCGAGCGCCCTCGCCTCGCTCTGCAGCCCGCCATACCAGTCGAAGAAGAAAGCCTGAAAGGTCGTCTTCCGCAGCTCGGCCCAGGGGATCCAGGCGTTGAGCAGCGCGCCGGCCGCCGGGTGCTCGCCCCGCAGGCCGAGGCGGCGCAGGAAGGCGAGGCGGAAGTGGTGGCCGACCCGCACGGCGAAGGTGTCGAGCGGCCCGGTGAGCGTGCGCTTCTCGCCCAGCAGCGCGAGGCTCAGCGCGAGCTGCTCGAGGCCGTGGTGGACGGCGACCGGCTGACGGCCATAGCTGTACAGCCCGCTGTGATCGAAGTAGGCGGCGGTGAAGCTGGGATCGAAGAAGGGCAGGAAGCGCCAGGGGCCGTAGTCGAAGCTCTCGCCGGTGATGTTCAGGTTGTCGCTGTTCAGCACCCCGTGCACGAAGCCGGCCGCCATCCAGCGCGCCGTCGTCTCGGCCAGCGACTCCAGGACGGTCTCGAGGAAGCGCGCCGGCAGGTCGGGCAGCCCGCGCAGGTGCGGGTAGTAGCTGTCCACGCAGTGGTCGAGCAGCGCCTGCATCGCCGGCGCGTCCTCCTCGAAGTCCAGGCGCTGGAAGGTGCCGATGCGGACGTGGCCGTGGGAGAGCCGCACCATCACCGCGCTGCGCGTCGGGCTGGGCTCGTCGCCGCGGACCAGGCTCTCCCCGGTCTCGAACACGCTCAGGATGCGGCAGGTGCGCACGCCGAGGGCGTCCAGCATCTCCGCGGCGAGGATCTCGCGAAAGCCACCCTTCAAGGTGAGTCGCCCGTCGCCGCCCCGCGCGTACATCGTCCGGCCGCTGCCTTTTGTCCCCAGGTCCATCAGCCGCCCGGCGCGGTCGCGGAGCTGGGCGTAGAGGAAGCCGCGCCCGTCGCCGAGCCCGGGGTTGTAGGTCAGGAACTGGTGGCCGTGGTAGCGCAGCGCCAGCGGCTGCGGCAGGTTGTCCGGCAGCGGCTCGAAGCGGGCGAAGGCGGCCTCCCACTCGGCCTCGGTCAGCGTGTCCAGCCCGACCTGAGCCGCGGCGCGCTGGTCGCGGTGGCGCAGGATGTGGCGGGGGAAGCGCGCCGGCGAGACCGGGTCGGAGAGGCGCGGCAGGCGCTGGTGGCGCGGGTCGGGGCGGTAGTCGGCGGAGGGGGGCATGGTGCGGTCTATCGGAGTGGCGGCGGGGCGGTAGGGGCGGGGAGGCCCGACGCGATAGAGTTCTCCCGAGGACCGAGATCCATGGACACGCAACGAGTCGACGTCGCGGTGATCGGGGCCGGCACCGCCGGTCTCGCGGCCTATCGCGCAGCGCGCGCCCGGGGTGCGCGCGCCGTGATCGTGGAGGCCGGTCCCTACGGCACCACCTGCGCCCGCGTGGGCTGTATGCCCTCGAAGCTGCTCATCGCCGCGGCGGAGGCCGCGCACGCCATCGACGCGGCCCCCGCCTTCGGTGTGCACGTGGACGGCGCCCGTCGCGTCGATGGCCGCGAGGTGATGGGGCGCGTGAAGCGCGAGCGTGACCGCTTCGTCGGCTTCGTCCTCGAGGGCGTCGAGGCCATCCCGCCCGAAGACCGCATCCTCGGGCGGGCGCGCTTCCTGGACCGCGCGACGCTGGAGATCGACGGCCACACGCGTCTCGAGGCCCGCTCGGTCGTCATCGCCACCGGCTCGCGCCCCATCGTCCCGGACATGCTGAAGGTGGCGGGCGATCGCCTGGTCGTCAACGACGACGTCTTCTCCTGGGACGATCTGCCCCGTTCCGTGGCGGTGTTCGGCCCGGGCATCATCGGGCTCGAGCTGGGCCAGGCGCTGGCGCGCCTGGGCGTGCGCGTGGTCGTGCTGGGGCGCGGCGGCCGGGTGGGTCCGCTGACAGACCCCATCGTCCGCGAGGTGTTCCTCGCCGCCGTGTCCGAGCACCTCTACGTCGATCCGGGCGCGCAGGTCGAGCGCGTGGCCCGGCTGGGCGACGAGGTCGAGGTGGCCTATCGCGCCCTGGACGGCCTTCCCCGCGTGGAGCGCTTCGACTACCTGCTGGCCGCCACCGGTCGTCGCCCCAACGTGGACGGCCTGGGCCTGGAGACGCTCGGCCTGGCGCTCGACGCCCACGGCGTGCCGCTCCACGACACAGGCACCCTGCGCATCGGCGACACGAACCTGTTCATCGCCGGCGACGCGGCCAACGACATCCCGCTGCTGCACGAGGCGGCCGACGAGGGCCGCATCGCGGGCCACAACGCCGCGAACCCGGCCTTCGCCGAGGTGGGTCAGCGCCGCGCGCCCCTCGCGGTCGTCTTCACGGATCCGCAGATCGCCATCGTCGGCGCCGGCTTCGCGAAGCTCTCCCCCGGCACCTTCGAGGCGGGTGAGGTCTCGTTCGAGGACCAGGGCCGCGCGCGGGTCATCCTGAAGAACCGCGGGCACCTGCGGGTCTACGCCGACCGCGCCACCGGCGCTCTCCTGGGCGCCGAGATGGCCGGGCCCTCGGCCGAGCACATCGGGCACCTGCTGGCCTGGGCGCTCGCCAACAAGATGACGATCGCCTCCATGCTCCAGATGCCCTTCTACCACCCGGTGGTGGAGGAGGGGCTGCGAACGGCGCTGCGCGATCTCGCGGCCAGGCTCGCGATCCCCCCCGCCCGGGCCCCCTAGGGCGCGCGCCCGACGCGATAGAGTTGCCCCGAGGACCCCGCCATGCCCCTGGTCGATCTCCGCTCCGACACGGTCACCCGCCCCACTGCCGCCATGCGCGCCGCCATCGCGAGCGCTGAGGTCGGCGACGACGTCTACGGCGAGGACCCCTGCGTGAACCGGCTCCAGGAGCGCGTCGCCGAGCTGGCCGGCATGGAGGCGGGGCTCTTCGTCGCCTCGGGCACGATGGGCAACCAGATCGCGCTCTGCGTCCACCTGCGGCCGGGCGACGAGGTGGTCCTGGAGGCGGGGGCGCACATCCGGCTCTACGAGGCGGGCGGGCTGGCGGCGAACGCGGGCGCGCAGCTCTGGCCCGTCGCCGGGCGCCAGGGCGTGCTGGACCCTGCGGAGGTCGAGGCGGCGTTCCACGTGGACGACCCCCACTTCCCGCGCACGGCGCTGATCGCGGTGGAGGACACCTCGAACCGCGGCGGCGGCTCGGTCTACCCGCTCCAGACCCTGGACGCGCTGGCGGCGCTCGGCCAGAAGCACGGCGTCCCCCTGCACATGGACGGGGCGCGGGCCTGGAACGCGGTGGCGGCGTCGGGCGTCCCGCTGGCGCGGCGCCTGCGCGGCTTCGCCTCGGTCTCCCTCTGCTTCTCGAAGGGGCTGGGCGCGCCGGTGGGCTCGGTGCTCTGCGGCTCGCGCGCCTTCATCCACGCGGCGGACCGGGTGCGCAAGCGGCTGGGCGGCGGGATGCGCCAGGCGGGCGTGCTGGCGGCGGCGGCGCTGTACGCCCTGGACCACCACCGCGAGCGCCTGGTCGAGGACCACGCGCGGGCGCTGAGGCTCGCCGAGGCGCTGGGCGAGATCCCCGGAGTGTCGTATTCGAACCTGTCTCAAACGAATCTGTTGTATCTGACGGTCCCCGACGGGCCGGAGTGGTCGCGCCGCCTGCGCGCCGAGGGCGTGCTCTGCAACCCCACCGGCCCGGGGCAGCTCCGGCTGGTCACCCACCTGGACGTGGACGACGCCGGGGTCGCCCACGCCATCGACGCGTTTCACCGGGTGGCAACGGGCTGAGCTGCGCTACAATCGGGCGATGCGCACCTGCTCCACCCTCCTCCTCCCGGCCCTCGCCCTCGCCCTGGCCTGCAAGGGCAAAGACGAGGATCCGAGCCTCGATGACACCAGCGGCGCGCCCTGCGACAGCGCCGACCTGAGCGACTGGTACGCGGACGGTGACGGCGACGGCTACGGCGTGGGCGCGCCGATCAGCACGGGCTGCGAGGGGCCGGAGGGCTCGGCTCCGGAGACCGACGACTGCGACGACGCCGACCCGAGCGTCCACCCCTGGGCCTTCGAGCTCGTGGACGGCGTGGACAACAACTGCGACGACATCAAGGACTGGCTGGACGCCGACGGCGCCGATCTGGTCTACACCCAGACCGAGGGCGCGGGCGTGGCGCCCGTGGGGGTGGGCGATCTGGACGGGGACGGGGCGGACGAGCTGCTGCTCGGGGTCGGCGAGGGGGCCGTCGCCTACCTGGTGCTCGGCGGCGCGGGGCGCGGGACCTACGAGCTGGCCGCGCAGGCGGTCCTGTCGTGGCGCGGCGACGCGGGCTCCGAGCTCGGGGCCGCCGTCGCGGGCCTGGGGGACGTCGATGATGACGGCGTCCCCGACATGGGGCTGGGCGCGCCGTCCACCGCCGAGGGCGGCACCGACGCGGGCGGGGCCTGGCTGGTCTCCGGCGCGGAGGCCGTCGCGGGCTCCGTCGATCCTGTGCTGGCCAGCTTCCTCGGCGCCGAGGAGGGCGCGCGGGTGGGGGCCGAGGTCTCCGCCGTGGGCGATGTGGACGGCGACGGGCTCGCCGAGCTGGCGTTCAGCGGCTGGGACGTGGACCGCGGCTTCAAGACGGGCGTGATCTGGATGGTCCGCGGGGAGCCGGGCCTCTCCGGCGAGATCGCGCTGCGCGAGATCGACACCACGCTGGTCGGCAACGACGAGCTGGACGACCCGCCGCTGATCGCCGACCTGGGCGACGTGGACGGCGACGGGCTCGCCGACCTGATGTTCAGCCAGACCAACGGCGCCGGGCTCGAGCAGTGGGCGGCGCTCATGCTGGGCGAGCGCCTGGACGAGGGCGAGCAGTCCTACCGGGACGCCGACGCCTTCATCGAGGAGATCTTCACGATCTGCGGGCCCGGGGACGTGGACGGCGACGGGCTGGACGACGTGCTGGGCGGCGACCGCACCTATGGCGACTACGCGGGCGCCGCCTGGCTCTTCCTGGGCGGAGAGAGCCTGCTGGACGCCGCCGCTCCCGCCGACGCCAGCGCCATCTTCCAGGGCGCGCTGGAGGACCAGGAGCTGGGCACGGGCCTGGAGCGCCTCGGCGACCTGGACGGCGACGGCCACGCCGAGCCGATGGTGGGCGGGCAGGGCGACACCTCACACGGGGACTACACCGGCGCCGTCTTCGTCTTCCCGGGCGCGGAGGTGGGCTCGGGAGGCTTCACCGTCGATGACGCCGTCTTCCGCGTGTCGGGCAAGGACCGCTACCAGTACCTGGGCCGGGCGATGGGCGCCGCCGATCAGGACGGCGACGGCGCGCCCGATCTCCTGCTGGGCGCCTATGACGGCTACGGCACGGGCGACGCCTATGTCCTCCGCGGCGGCTATGGCGCGCTGGCGCGCTGATCGCGGGGCCTCGCGCTGGCGGCGTCGGTGGCTCAGATCCCCAGCCGGTTCAGCTCGCGGGCCAGGGCCTCGGCGATGAACTGGTGTCCGCGCGCCTGCGGGTGGACGCCGTCGGGCAGGAAGAAGTTGTTGTCGGCGATCCCCGCCCGCGATCGCAGCATCGGCAGGTCCACGTAGCTGAGGCCGTTGCGGGTGGCGAAGCTGCGCAGCACGGTGTCGTCGCCGTAGCGGTTGCCGCCGTAGGTCGGGACGATGACGACGAGGCGCGCGCCGACGGACTGGCAGGTCTGCAGGATGCGGTTCAGGGCGAAGACGCGGTCCTCGTCCGGGACGCGCACGCCGGAGCCCTCGGCGGGGCGGACCGGCCCCGCGTCCTGGGCGGAGGGCGGTCGCATCAGCTTCGTGCGCATGCCAAGATAAAAGTGGGACTTGTAGAGCAGGGAGAGCAGCGGCGCGACGATCCGCCGCTTCTCGATGAGCCCGCGGTCGGTGTCCGTGACCTGGTAGAGGAAGTTCCGGCTGTCCAAGATCCCGGACGGCAGGTAGTCGTTGGCCAGGTGGTAGATCAGGACGATGTCGGGCTCGAGCGCGAGGCCGCGCTCGACGAGGTACTCCGACGACTGCCAGACGCTGTAGGCGCCCACACCCGCGTTGACGACGTCGTAGCCGCCGCCCTGCCGGCGCGGGCCGCGTGGCCCGGCCAGCCAGCCCTGCAGCAGCTCCGCGTAGGTCTGCTCGGCGTTGACGCCGTAGCCCCAGGCGGTGGACTCGCCCAACGAGAGCACGCGCACCATGCTCGCGGGCTTGGGTGACACCACCTCGTCGTCGCGCAAGCCCAGGCTGTTGGTGCGCAGCGTCCAGCCCTCGGCCATCTGGGCGTTCAGGTTCGGCCGCAGCGACCAGAGGAGCTGCGCATCATCCTGAAGAAAGGCCAGATCCTGGTTCAGCACCAGGTCCTGTGGCCCCAGCGCGACGCGCGCGAGCCCCTCGAGGAACCCGAGGCCCAGCGCGACCGCGAGCCCGACGAAGAAGACGAAACGTCTTCGCGCGGTGGGAGGTGAGTGCCTGCTCATCTGTGCGGTAGCCTAACCCAGTGAGCCACCGGCGTGGGCGAACTTCTCCAGCACTACTTGCCCTGTCCTTTGCCCTGTCCCTTGCCCTGCCCCTTGCCCTCGGCTTTTCCGTTGCCGCGGTTCCCCCGGGTCACGCCGCCGCCCTTGCCGGGGCCGCCGCCGTGCGCCCCCGCGCCGGCGCGACCCTTGCCCTCTTCGTCACAGGCGCCCTCGGTGTCGCCGTGGCTCAGGTGGGCGGAGACGGCGGCGGCGCCGATGGAGATGGTGTGCCCGTTGTCCGGGTTACCGGGCGGGCGGTGGCAGATCTCCACCTTGCTGGAGCCCGACTTCGCGCCGCGCGTCTCGTGCTCGACCTCGATGGCGTCCACCAACGCCGGGCCGCGGTCGCCCGCCTCGACGCGGGTGACGAACCAGGCGCCGAAGCCCTCGATGGGACCCCAGGCCTCGACCACCTTGACCGTAGCGGCGAAGGCGTCCGAGATCTCCTCGGCGCTCATCTTCGCCTTGGACCCACCCAGAAGCGCGGCTTTTACCTCGCTCTCCGGGATGCCGCCGCTGCGCAGGGCGCTGGCGTTGGCGGGGAGGTCGGCCGCCAGCCCGGCGCTGCGCGCCTTGGACGGCTCGGCGGCGACCTTGCTCCACTGCTCGCTGAGGGTCGGATCGGCGGCGATCTCCACGATCTTCGCGTCGAAGGTCGCCGCCTGGGCGTCGGCGGCGGCGACGATCTCGCCGGCTTTGACGGCGGCGGCGATGGCGTCCGGGGCGGCCTTGTCGATCGCGCCGAACAGGCCGCCGACGTCCGCGCTGCTGACCAGGCACTCCGCGCCCTTCGTCGCCGCGCCGGTCTGGGGTGCGCCGCCACAGGCGCTGAGGAGGGCGAGGAGGACGATGGATCGCACGGGAGCTCCCGGGTACGGATGAAACAGGTCGACTCAGGTAATACGGACGACGCGTCGTCGAAGTGACGCCGCGAGCAGTCCAAACACGCCGAGCAGCGCGGCGTCACGCCCTCCGCCGCAGCCGCAGCCGCGCTCGTCCTCCTCGACCACCGCCTCGGCGCGCACGGTGAAGCTCTCCGAAGCCGGCGTTGGGTCGGTGTTCCACCAGGCGTCGCGGGCCACGACCTCGACGGTGTGCTCGCCCACGGAGAGATCGTCGAGCGAGACGCCCTGCTCGGTGGTCCAGGAGGACCAGCTCTGCCCGTCCAGGCGCCAGGACCAGGCGAGATCACCCTCGCGGTCGTCCACGGCGCTCCAGTTCAGGGTCGCGCCCGTGGCATGCGGGGTCATCGAGAGGCGGGTCTCCGGCGCCTCGACGTCCACCTCCGGGTCGTCCTCCGCGTAGAGCGAGAGGAAGACGACCAGCCCGCCCTCCTCGGGCGCCAGCCGGTCGACGCGCACCACCAGGCCCAGCGCGCGGTAGAGCGTGCCGAAGAGGGTGAGGTCCTGCGCCTGGGCGGCGAGCCAGCCCGTGGCCCAGCGCTCGAGGAAGAAGGCCAGATCCTCGGCGCCGCCCTCCGTCGTGAGGTGATCGGCCTCCAGCGAGCGCACGTCCAGGCTGAGCTCGTGGAGCGAGAGGGTGAAGCTGCCGACCTCGGGGTCCACGCCCAGCTCCAGCCGGCCGGAGAGGTCCAGGGTCGCGTCGAGCAGCGAGACGGAGCCCTCTTCGCCCGTGATCTCCACCTGCATCCCGCGCAGCCCGAGCGCGATCCCGTCCTCGCCCATGTCCACGCTCGGCGCCTCCTCCAGGCGGGCGGTGGCGCGCAGGCCCCCCACGTCCGGGTCGAAGGCCTCCTGCACCGTGGCGAGAAATTCCGAGAGATCCGCCTCGGTGAAGCAGAACCAGCCGTCCGCCCAGAGCCCCTGCACCAGCTCGTCCAGCAGGGCCTCGGTCACGCCCACCGCCAGGTCGGCGTCGCCGGGGTCATCAAACGAGAGGGTCGGCGTTCGCCCTTCGTTCTCTGGCTGAGCGTCGGTGGGGCAGCCGTCCTCGCCCGTCCAGCTCAGGCTGGCGTTGGCGCCCAGCTCCAGGCCGTCGGGGCTGACGTCGGCGTGGGCGGGGCTGAGCGCCAGCTCGTAGTCGCCCAGCGCGCCGGACAGCACGCCTGAGGCCAGGTATTCGCCGATCTGCTCCTCCAGCAGCGCGCCGCCCTGCTCGGCGAGGGTCTCCAGCACCTGCTGCTCGAAGAAGGACATGACCAGATCATCGGGGACCCAGTCGATGTCCGTCGTGAGCTCGCCGATGATCTCCACCTGCTCGGCCTCGACCACCAGCGCGCCGTCCACGACGCTGAGGTCCAGGCGGGCGTCGAGGATCGCGTCCTCGAGCTGCACAGAGTAGACGTCCGTGTCGAATTCGAAGCAGGTGTCCGTCCACTCCTCGTCGGTGGCGTAGAGCACCCAGTCTTCGCCGTGGATGAGCCCGAAGCGCACCCAGACGGCCAGCTCGCCGTCGTCCAGGCCGATCTCCAGCTCCTCGACGGGGATCTCCAGGTTCAGGTTCTGGACGCCGATATAGTCCCAGCAGTCGTAGGTGGCGCCCAGCTCCTCGGCCGCGTAGTCGAAGGTCTGGCCCTCGACCACGCCGCGGGCGACGTCCATCGCGCCGTCGTAGAGCCGCGCCTGCAAGGTCCCGGGGTCCGCGCTCGCGGGGGGTATCGCCAGAAGGAGCGTGAAGAGAGGCATTCCCAAGCCTACCACAGGCCCGGTTGCTCCGGCGCGTCGCCGCGCACCGCCGCGGTCAACCCGAGGCGAAGGGCGCTGAGCGCGTAGGTGCCCTTCGCCGGGGGGAGGGCGCGACCGGACTCCACTCCTGCTTGTTGTGAGTAGATCGAGTCCTCGACCACGCGCGCCGGGCAGAGGAAGGCGTCGAGCGAGCCCGCCAGCACGAGGCGTCGCCACTGCTTCGCCCCGGCGAGGCGCAGATCGATCGAGCCGAAGTCGGCGTTCCCCGGGTTGACGTACTCGGTGGGGATCGCCGCGGGCGTCACCCAGACCCCCGCGCGCCCCTGCGCTCCCTGGCCGAGCCAGTCCACCCAGACCCCGCCCGCCAGGATGTCGGAGAGGCCGGTCTCGATGGGCACCGGGCCGATGCCTTGGAGGAAGTCCGCCTGGCTGAGCCCGTAGCTGTCCAGCAGCGCTTGAAAGAGCGGGTCCTCGGAGCGGACACTCAGGTCGTCCAGCTCCGTCTCCAGGCGGTAGAGGCTGGACCAGCGCGTGAACGTGAGCTCGCCCCCCGGCCTCCAGGCGCCGAGCGGCCAGGCCCCGGCGAGGAGGAGCTCGGCGGGCCAGGCCATGGGCAGCGAGGCCTCGCCCTCCACCGCCACGTTCATGTCGTCGCTGGGCGCGAGCGAGAAGGGGCCCGTGAGCGTGCCGCGCAGGGCGCTGCGCAGGGCGAGGTCCAGGTCGGGGCCGCGCTCGGGTCGGAGGCGCAGCCCGCCGGCGCCGCCGAGCACGATCCCCCGCATGTCGTAGGCCTGGGTGCCCTCCAGGAAGTCCGAGCGCAGCGGCACCTCCGCCTCGGCCCCCAGGATGTCCGTGAGCAGCACGCCGGTGTCGTACTTCAGCCGGCTGGCGACCTGCGCGCGCCCGACGCGGAGGGCCCCGCCCAGGCTGAGGGGACCCCAGGCCGCCGCCGCGGAGAGATCGCCCTCTATCAGCATGATGCTGCTCTGGCCGGCGTAGAGGCGCGCCGGTGAGTCGTCCGGCGGCGCGTCCCCGGTGCGCGCATTGGGCACAAAGAAGGCCAGCCCCACGCCCACCGGTCCGACCGGCAGCGCCGCCGCCAGCGAGGGCAGGGGCGCGAGGCCGAAGCTCTCTGAGGGCTCCTCGCCTTCGAGCTGATAGCGCAGGTGGGTGCGCATCAGCCCGAGGTCCAAGGCCGCCTCGGCGTGCGCTGGGCGCGCCGAGGCCGGGTTCGTCGCCAGACCGAGCGCTCCCCCCGCGGACGGGCCGGCGAACGCGCCCAATGGCTCGGGCACGGCGAGCCCGGAGAGGCCCGCCGCGAGCGCGCTCGACGCGACCAGGAGGAGCGTCAAGGGCTGCTCAGGGAGAGCAGTCGTTCGAGATCTCGAAGAGGCTGTACTTGTCCGGGCCGAGCGCGGTGACGGTGGTGCCCACGTAGGTCAGGGCCTTCCAGCCGGGCGCGAAGCTGGACATCGCGCGCTCGGTGGCCGCCTTGAGCTGGTTGGTGGGCGCCATGTGCGAGAACATGACCAGGTCACCGTCCAGGCAGGTGTAGCCCTCGATGTCGTCGCCCTCGGTGTAGTCCCCGCTCCCGTCGGTGTCGGAGTAGGCCACCGGCAGCTCGAGCGAGACCTTGCCGAGGACGTCGTCCTCCGCGGCGTGATTGGCCGGCGGCTCGGTGTTCATGGTCAGCTCCCAGGTCGACGAGAGCGCCTGGTCGGCGAGGTAGCCGCCGACCGAGGTGCCCGTCAGCTCGACCAGGGGCACGACCGCCATCTGGGTGGCGGAGCCGTCATAGGTGCCCGAGACCTCCATCACCGAGCTGCCGAGCTGGTTCGTGCGCAGCGGGACGTTCATCGGCGAGCCGAACGTAGACGCCGTCAGCCCCGCCGTCAGCGAGATGTTGATCGCGTTCCAGCCGTTCTTGACGCCGGCCGTGGACATGGCCTCGGGGATCGGGCCCTTGAAATAGGCCAGCCAGATCGTGCCGATGCCGGCGTAGGTCTCGGAGCCCGCGCAGGCGCCGTCGCCGTTGGCGTCGTTGAACAGCGTGGGGAGGAACAGGGCGATCTTCAGGTCTGGGGCCGTGGTCGCGTCCCAGTCGGCGAACAGGGGCTCACCCGGCGTCGTGACCGTCCACTCCTGGGGGTCCGCGTCCACCACCGTCGACGCGAAGGTGTCGCCGAAGGTGAGCGAGTCCACGCCCACCGAGGAGGGGGTGACCGGGACCAGCGAGAGCGTGAAGCCGGTCGTGGAGCCCTCGAGGTCGAAGGAGATGTCGTTGCTCGGGATGGGGATGCTGGTGTCGCCCGAGCCGGTGTCGGTGTCGGTGTCGGTGTCTGTGTCGGTGTCCGTGTCGGTGTCCGTGTCGGTGTCGGTGTCCGTGTCGGTGTCCGTGTCGGTGTCCGACTCGCTGGAGTCTTTGCTGCCGGTGTCCTTCTCCTTGCAGGCAGAGAGTGAGCCAGCGCCCAGAAGGGTGGCGATGGCGAAGATCGGCAGGGCACGCGTGTACATGGTCTACCCCTTGGTGGTGGGCTTGCCGGAAGAACATATTCACGGATGGCACGACCCGCATGGGTTTTCTGCAGGTTCGCCACAAGGAGGCGGAGGAAAAGGCCTAGTGTCATTTACCTGTCAAGAGTGGTCGCGGAGGGGTGACGCGGGTCCAGAAGACGCCTTCGCGCGGCCAGGCGCGATATCGTGTAGGGACTCGGGAGCGGCCATGATCGTCAGCGGACTGTCGGGAAACGAGATCTACTGCCTGAACCGTCAGGGCTACTCGCCCGGCGAGATCGTCGTGGGGAACAGCGTGTGCTCGCTGGGCATCATGGGCGGCCTCGGGGCGCTGGGCCGCGGGCTGGCCGGCGGCGAGGTGGAGAGCGTCACCCGCCTCATCTCCGAGGGGCGCCACGCGGCCATTCAGCGCATGGAGGAGGAGGCCCGCAAGTACGGCGCCGAGGGCGTCTGCGGCGTGACCAGCGAGCTGCGCACCCTGGGCGGCTACACCGAGTTCCTGGCCCAGGGCACGGCGGTGCACGGCGGCCCGCCGGCCATGCCCCTCTTCTCCTGCGCCTCCTCGGGGATGCAGATCTACTGCCACCTGGACGCCGGCTATCGGCCGCTGCGCTTCGCCATGGGCAACGTCGCCTACGCGCTGGGTCTGGGGCGCGGGATCTCCGGCTCGCTGCGCACGCTGGCGCGGGGCGAGGTCACGGAATTCTCGCAGATGTACAACCACATCCGCCACCTCGCCCTGGAGCGCCTGCGCTTCGAGGCCGCGCGCATGGGGGCCAACGCGGTCGTGGACATCGAGACCCGCATCCTACCCTATGGCGCGGCGGTCGAGCTGCTCATGACCGGCACGGCGGCCTGGCACCCGGGCTTCGGGAAGCCCAAGGGGCCCGATGAGGTGCGCACCTCCGAGCTGACGGGCCAGGAGCTGTGGAACCTCGCCACCCTCGGCCTGGTGCCGGTGCAGCTCGTGATGGCCACCTCGGTCTACGCGCTCGGCGTCGTCGGCGGCATCGGCTCGATGTTGAAGGGCATGTCGCGCGGCGAGCTGCCGGAGCTGACCAGCCTGGTCTACGGGGCGCGCGAGAACTGCCGCCAGCTCCTGGCCCAGGAGGCCGAGCGCGTGGGCGGGGAGCAGGTCGTCGGCAACCGTCTGAGCATCCGCGAGCTCTCTCCGGGCCTCATCGAGGTCATGGCCATCGGCACCGCCGTCCGTCGCGCGGAGGGCTTTCAGCCGCAGAGCGAGCAGCTCCCGCCGCAGGCGATCATCGTGGACAGCGCGAGCGAGAACCACGACGCGATCAGCCGCAGCGATCCGAGCCCGATGTCGACGACGGCCCATAACGTCCGCCAGGTGGGCAACCGCGCCAACGCGGCGGCAGGCATCCTGGTGACCCTGGTGGTGCTGATGATCACGGTCGTGATGAGCTGCGCCGGCGTCCTGTTCTCGGCCGCCCAGCGCTGAGGCGCGCTCAGGGCGCGTCGGCCTGGCGCTCCCACTCCATCACGCGGGGCCCGGTCTCGAAGCCCATGCGGCTGAAGACCAGCCCCGTGCTCTCTGGCCGGGCGAAGGCGCCCACCCACCTCAACCCGAGGCGACGGGCCTCGTTCAGGCGGGCGTCCAGTAGCGCGCGGTAGACGCCCCGGTCGAGGGCCTGCTCCAGGGTGCCGGCGCCCCAGAGCAGGCCGGCCCGCGTGGCGGCGCTGTCCT
>CAZKWG010000095.1:0-15189 GCA_964556105.1 uncultured Enterobacterales bacterium
TCGTGTCGACGGTCGCGTTGCTCCACAGCGTGCTGCCGTCCGTGTCGAAGACCGTGTAGTAGGTCGAGGCGGCCACGCCGAACTCGACCTCGCCGTCGTTGTCGAAGTCCGCGATGGTCGGCGCGCCGCCGCCATCGCTCGGGATGTCCGCCGACCAGAGCGTGGTGCCGTCGTTGTCGTAGAGGTACATCGTGTTCGAGGTGACGTTGACGACCTCGGCCTCGCCGTCGCTGTCTACGTCCGCCGCGGCCGACCAGCCGGCGGCCTTGCCCCAGATCAGGGTGCCGTCCGTGTCGTAGACGTAGCCGCCGCTCACGATCTCCAGCGCCGGGTCGTCGTCCATGTTGTACGCGTAGGGGAAGACGCTCTCCGAGCTGAAGCTGAACTCGAGCGCGCCCGTGTGGCTCAACACCACGTTGTCGATGATGACCTCGGCGGTGCCGTCATTGTCGATGTCGGCCAGCGCCGGGCCGCCGAAGCGGTTCTGGGTCACCGCGTAGGCCCACTTGAACGTGCCGTCGTTCTCCAGGCACATCACGCCCGCGCCGCTGTAATAGACCAGGCAGATGTCGGGACTGCCGTCGGCGTCGATGTCGCCGAGCGCGACGCCGCCATCGGCCATCACGGAGTAGGTCGTGCCGCCGCTGGAGACGGAGGTGAGGCCCAGCTGCTCCTCGCCCGTGGCGCCATCGAGGACCATGAGCGCGCCGACGCCGGTGTAGCTGCTGTGGTAGGCGGGGGTCACCACGATGCTCGGCGTGTCGAGCTCGTCGATGGCGCCGTCCTCGTTCGTGTCGTAGAGCGGCCCGACGACGGGCTGCATCATGACGTCGTTGTATCCACTGTAGGAGGAATTTGTCCGCCAGGCCCACACCTCTACCGGATCGAAGGTCCCGACCTCCGGCTCGAGCACGCAGGTGTCGTCCACGACCGCGCTGAGGGGCTCGGGGGGCGAGGTCTCGTCGCACCAGGGCTGCCCCGGGTCGGACCACGCCCCGCCCGCGAGGGCCGCTCCGGGCGCCCAGCCCACGGCGAGAAGGGAGAGAAGAATGGCCTTCCTGGTGCGCATCGTCGTGTCTCCGTATTCCGAACAGGCGTTCAGTGTACCACCTCGCCAGCTTGCGCTCCACCAGCGCGCGGCCCTTGGGCGCCGTTTCGTCCCACCTCGAATTTTTTCGACCACCCTGACCGACGTTCTTCGACGCCGCTGCCCGGGAGCGCGGATTAGATCGGGGTCGTGTCCCCACCTTTCCAGGCAGATCCAGGCGGATCCGGAGTGGCCATGACCCGCTCGCGCGCTGAGCCGCTGCTGCCGGTGCTGGGCGGCGTGCTCATGGGCGCCGCGCACCTCGACCCGCGCCTGGGGTCTCTGGTGTGGGTGGGGCTCGCGCTCTTCGCCTACGGGCTCCGCCAGCCGACAGGGCCCCGGGCGCAGCTCCTCGGCATCTTCGGGGCCACCTGGGCCTCGCTCTTCCTCTCCCAGATCTGGCTCTGCCGCTCCATCGGGCTCTACATGGGGCCGGCGGTGAACCTGACGGAGGTGCCCCTCTGGATGAGCTCGCTCGCCTGGGTCGGCATCGCATGCATCCCGGCCGCCCACGCCAGCGTGCCCGTCGCGCTGGGGGCGCTGCTGCTCCGCCGCCTGCCGCTGAGCCTGTGGCTGCCGGTGGCGCTCCTGCTCGGCGAGGCCCTCCGTGGCGCGCTCGGCTTCACCATGGGCGACCTGATGCACGCGCAGTGGGGGAGCGCGGGGATGCTGAGGAGCGTCGCCCTGATCGGCCTGCCCGCCACCCAGCTCCTGGCCTCTCTCGCGGCGGTGGCCCTGGCCGACGCGACCGCCGATCGGCGTCCGCGATGGCTGCTGCTGGCGATGCCCGTCGCCCTGTGGTTCGTCGCGCTGCCCCCCACCCCGGCGAACGACGAGGCGCTGCGCGGCGTGACGGCGATCCACCTCGCCAACTTCGAGCACCGCCCCCAACCCCAGGAGCTGCCCCCGGAGGTGGATCTGGTCGTGTGGCCCGAGGCCACCATCCGCGGGGCCTTCGCCACCTGGGAGGGTCTCCAGTCCCCGCCGGTCCAGATCGACGAGCTGGCCGGGTGGGAGGGACGCCAGCACGTGGTCAACCTGCGCATCAAGCGGAACGGGCAGACCATGAACGCCATCGGCCTGACCGACGCCGAGGGCCAGGTGCGGGTGCTCCGCGGCAAATCCAGCCTTGTTCCCTGGGGAGAGCGCCCCTACGCCGGCATGGACTTCCTCCGCTCCACCGACGTGGTCGGCGACGTCCCGCCCCTGTTCGAGGCCAACGGCCTCTCCATCGTCCCCACCATCTGTTATGAGGTCTACGCGCGCAGCCTGTTCGTGCAGGGCGCGCAGCTGGGCGGCGATCTGCTCTTGAACGTCGCCAACGATCGGGCCTATGGGCCCACCGAGCTGGGGATCCGTCAGGCCATCGGGGTCCTGGCGCTGCGCGCCGCCGAGACCGGCCTGCCTGCGGTCCGCGCCTCCATCTCGGGGCGCGCGGCGCTCATCTCGTCCACGGGCGCCCTCCTCGCGCTCAGCGAGCCCGGCACCTCCGGCGCCCTCCGCTCCGGCGAGGCGCAGCGGCCCGAGGTCCCGATGGCGATCCTCAGCGACGGGGGGCTGCCCGATCCCTTCCCCTGCGAGGGGCCGACGTGCCTGCGCCTGCGCCCGGACGAGCCCGCCTGCTCGGACGCGTCCCCGCGCGTGGGCGCCGTGGTGGTCTCCGGCCACTCCCTGCCCCCGCGCTACCTCGGCCTGTCCGCCGACGAGCTCGCCCAACGGATCGCCTGTCTGGAGCCCGATCTGATCGTGCTCGACACCTGCTACGGCTTCTCCTCGCCGCTCCTCCAGGCGCTCGCCGCGCGTGGCGTGCGCGCACAGATCGTCGGGGCCCACCGACAGGTCGCGAAGACGGGTCTACGCTACGGGCCCGACTTCTTCGAGGCCAGCGACCCCGAGGTCCGAAGCGCCGCTGTGGGCGCCGGAGACGACGCCGTCGAGCGCTGGCGCGCCGACCCGGACCAGCTCGCCGCGGCCCTGCTCGTCGCGGAGTCGTGGTCCCCCGACGAGCTGAAGGCCCACATCCAGCGGGTCCACCCGAACCTGGTGCGGGTCCCGCTCGCCGACAGCGGCGCGGTCGCCCTCGTGCTCGTGCCGCCGGAGCGCTTCCAATACGCGCCGCCGCGGCGTCAGCTCCGCGCGATCTCGGAGCTGAAGCGCTCGCGATAGGGCCCGAACGCGGCCGCGAGTCGCGCGGGGTCGAGGCCGAACTGCTCGGCGGAGTAGACGTTCACGCCGTGCTTGTGCTGGCGGTTCTCGTCGGCGAAACGCTGGATGATCGCGGCGTGCGCGTCGTCGAAGGGCGCGCCCGCCCACCCCTGGATGTCTCGCAGAAGGGCCACCGGCTCTTTGACCAGGCGTCGATAGGGCACATGATAGAGCCGCCCACCTTCAGGGCCGTCGGCGAAGGCGACCGACCGGGAGGAGAAGGTCTGGACCTTCAGGCTGTTGCCGTCTACGGTGGCCCTCCAATCGAGTTCACGGGTAGAGAGCGACTGCGTGGACAGGACCAGCTTGCACTCCGACGGCACGGCCTCCACCGGGTCCCGGTGCGTAAAGACCAGCTTCGCTTCGGGCAACGCGGCGGACAGGGAGGGCAACCACGCGGCGTGATGCGGGCACTTCAGGGTCAGTCGACGGCCCGGGGCGGCGAGCTGGTGAAGGATGAGCACCTTTCGGTACAGGAGATAGCTCTCACGAAGGTCCTGGTCCAACAACCAACGGAGGTACCGGTAGGTTGGCGCCGTCGCCCAGTAGATCATCGACTCACCACCGAGCCGCATCCCCAGGTTGCACTCATCGGGGAGCCCGGGGCGCACCAGGTGCATGCTGTCGATCGCGTAGGGTCGCGCGGCGAGCTGCCAGGGCAGGAACTCGAGCCGGGTGCGCAGCAGCCGCAGGTCGGGCCCAGGCGAGGTCACGGGATAAATGTGCTGGTAGAAGCTGACAGGCGCCGCCTCGGGCAGGGCCGACAGCAGTCGGTGGAGGTAGGTCGTGCCCGAGCGAGGGAGCCCGAGGACCACGATGGGCGCGTGGAGCGGCGTCTTTGCCAGCTCGGGCCGCTCGGCGAACAGGCGCTCCACCCGCAGCAGCGCGCTGAGGCCGGTGACGAGCAAGGTGCGAACGTTCATGTAGCCGAACCAGTGCAGCCGAGCCTCATCCCTGAGCGACCCGCAGAGCACCTCGAGCGCCTCGCCCACGTAGGAGGGGAAGGCCTCGGGCAGACCCACCCGACGCGCCGCGGCGGCCATCAGGCGCTCTGGCGTGAGCGACGCGGGCCCCGAGCCGGCCCGGGACGCCAGTCCGTTGGCCGCGCTGAGCCAGAAGGGGACGGGCTTCTGCGGAAACCCGATGGTCCCGCTCAAGGCGGCCCCCACGGGACCAGCGCGCCAAAGGTCTGAACCCCGTGCTCCATCGACTGCTCCAGGATGGGGATGTCGTCGGCCAGCAGGCCCGCGACCTGATCGGCGAAGGGGTGGTCGAAGAGTCGGAGCTGCCCGCCTTCGTCGTCGCGCTGCTCGAAGGGGCCCTCGATCGCGAGCGCGACACGGTGCAGCGCTGGCCCCCGCCGTGTGAAGAGCTGGTAGACGCGCGTGGCCCGTTCAGGGGCGCCGCGGCGCACCCGCAGCTCGAGCACGGGCGCCCCCTGGTCGAACATCGCGACCTCGTAGCGCTCGGCGTCGTGTCGGAAGCGCACGTCCACCGACCGCGGATACCGGGGCAACCCCCAGCGTTGTTCGGCGTCTTCGGCGGACGCGGGCGTGGTCGTGGCCAGCGCGAAGGGGTAGCTCGCGGCGTGCGGCAACGGCTCGTCGCGCGTGGCGTAGGGCGAGACGAGCACGGAGAGGGCGAGCTCCGAGTAGGGCCCCACCTCGCTGGCGCTGAAGCCGAAGGAGGTGATGGCCAGCACGCCGTGGCGGGGCCGAGCCTCGATGGGGGCGAGGCCGGCGGGGAGGAGCCGCCGCAGCCGGTCGGTCGGGGCCAGAAAGAAGGCGTTGACCGCCTCTCGCGCGTCGTATCGGCTCATCGGATCACTTGATGGTCGCGGAGCACCCGCCCGATGATCTTCGCGCTCTCCTGCAGATCGGCGGGCTGGTGCGCCGCCGACACGGAGACGCGGAACCGGGACTGCTGCCGTTTGACCGCCGGGTATAGGATGGGGTTGAGGTAGACGCCGGCCGCCTCGAGCGAGCGGGCCACCGCGAAGATGCGCGCGTCATCGCGGACCATGATCGGGATGACCTGCGAGGTCGACGCGCCGATGTCCACGCCCTCGCGCTGGAGCGCCGCGCGCATGGTCGCCACGTTCTCCCACAGGCGCGCACGAAGCTCAGGCTCGGCCCTGGCGATGGCGAGCGCCGCCCGCATGCCGCCGACCAGCGGCGGTGAGAGGGCGCACGAGAAGACCTGGGAGCGGGCATAGGCGCGAAGATAGTCGATCATTCGCCGGGAGCCTGCCACATAGCCGCCCATCCCGCCCAGGCTCTTGGACAGCGTGCCGAAGTGGACATCGACGGCGTCCTCGACGCCGAAATGTTCGGCCAGGCCGCGCCCGTGCTCGCCGTAGACGAAGGCGGAGTGGGCCTCGTCAACCATGAGCCGGGCGCCGTGCCGCCGGCAGAGCTGAGCGACCTCGTCCAGCGGCGCGATGTCGCCGTCCATGGAGTACACGCCCTCGACCACCACCAGCTTCCGCCCCGAGGCGCCCTGAAGGCGCTTGCTCAAGCTGGCCATGTCGTTGTGGCGGAACAACGAGAGCTGCGCCTGGGCCAGCTGGCAGCCGTCGAAGATGCTGGCATGCGCGCTCATGTCGGCGATGACCCAGTCCTCTGAGCCCACCAGCGCCGCCAGGGTCCCCACGTTGGCGGAGTACCCGCTCGGGAACAGGAGCGCCGCCTCGACCCCCTTGAACGCGGCGATCTCGGCCGCGAGCGCCTCGTGGATGGAGAGGAGCCCGCTGAGGTGCGGCGAGCCCGCGGCGCCGAGCCCGAAGGTCCGCACCGCCTCGATGGCGGCCTCGATCACCTCGGGCCGACAGGACAGGCCCAGGTAATTGTACGAGGCGAGGTTGAACAGATCCCCTCCGCCCTGGCGGAGCTGAACGCGCGCGGTCGGCGCGCCCTGGAGGGCGGAGAGGTAGAGCTCGTAGCCGCCGGGACGCGAGGTCTCGAACCACTCCGCGAAGTGTTGGTGGATGTCGAAGACGTCGTCGCCCGTGGTGGAGCGGAAGTGGCTGAGATCGCGTTGAGTCCAGGGAGCGTCAGACATCGGTGCCTTCGGGTTCAGGGGCGGCGCGGCGCAGCCCCGCCTTGAGATAGCTCCAGCGGGAGGCGAGGAGCTGTGTGGCGAGGGCGAGCTTGCCGGAGGCGGTCTTGCCCAGCTTGCCGCTGGCGTAGAGCTCGGCGGTGCGGGCGCGCTGCAGCTTTCCGCTGGAGGTCTTGGGCAGGGTGCCCGGTGGGACGATCAGGACGTCGTCCACGCGGAGCGAGAGCGCCTCGAGCACGGCCGCTGTGACCGCGTCGCGCAGCGCGTCCGGGTCGGCGAGCTCGCGCGACTCGACCACCATGACGACGCGCTCCCGCCCGATCGACGCGTCGGCGAGCCCGAACGCGACGACGTTCCCGCGGCGGACTCCCTCGACCTTGCTGGCCTGCCACTCGAGGTCGGACGGGTAGAAATTCCGCCCGTAGACGATGATCAGGTCCTTGATTCGCCCTGTGACATGAATCTCGCCGCCCTTGAGGTAGCCCAGGTCGCCTGTCGACAACCAGCCGTCGGCGAGCGCCTGCGCGGTGCGCTCCGGGTCCCCCCAATAGCCCTGCATGACGCTCGGCCCGGACAGCTGAAGCTGGCCCACGCGCCCCTCGGGCAACACCGCGCCCTCTTCGTCGACGACCCGAACGGCGTGCCCCTCGAAGGCCGGGCCGCAGCTGACCACCTCGAGCACGGCGTCTCCGGCGGGCGGGATGGCCTCGCCGGCCGACAGCGCGTGCGGATCGACCACGTCGGCGCGCACCCCCCGCCCCAGGCCGGAGAAGCTCACGGCGAGGCAGTGCTCGGCCATGCCGTAACAGGGCAACAGCGCGCCCGGCTGCAGCCCATAGGCGGCGTAGCGGCTGGCGAAGGCCTGGAGGGTCTGACGTTGGATCGGCTCGGCGCCACACCCGGCGACCTTCAGGTCGGTGAGGTCGATCCCGACGATCTCGGCGTCCTTGACGCGTGTGTTGGCCAGTCCATAGGCAAAGTTGGGCGCGAACGTGATGTGCGCGCGACGCTCGGACAGTTGACGCAGCCACAACGAAGGCCGCTTGAGGAAGGCCAGGGGCGAGATCAGCGTCACATCGACGGTCCCGAGAACCGTGGGGGTCAACACGAAGCCGATGAGCCCCATGTCGTGGTAGAGAGGCAACCAGCTGACACCACGCCATTCGGCGTCCGGGGCGACGCCCAACCCACCCATGATGACGCGAATGTTCGCCAGGAGGTTGGCGTGACTGAGCATGACCCCTTTGGGACGGGAGGTGCTGCCCGACGTGAACTGCAAGAACGCCACATCGTCCGGGCGGATCGTGGGCGCGCGGTGCCGGGCGTCGGGGGCGACCCGGGCCAGCAGCGCCGCGCAGGTCTCGACGCCGCGCAGCCCCGGCGTGCTGCTCAGGACCGTGCCCAGGAGCGGCCGAACCTGCCCGTCCGTGACCACGAGGCAGCACCCAGCCTGGCGCAGCGTATGGCCGCACCCGGCCAACCAGACCTCGAGCTGCGCCAGGTTCATGGGCGGGTACATCGGGACCGCGATGACGCCCGCGAGCAGACAGGCGAACATCACATCGATGAACTCTATCGAGTCGGGCAGGATCAACGCGACGCGATCGCCCTGGCGCGCTCCGCGCTCCTGCAGGGCGGCGGCGAGCCGGGTCGCGCGGCCCCACAGCGCGCCATAGGACACGAATTGCGGGTCTCGGCGCTCGTCGACCAGGTGCGTGAAGCCATAACGCGACCCGGTCGCGGCGCGCTCCAACGCCTCGGTCAGGGTCGCGGGCAGGCCGCTCACGACGGCGCTCCTCCGGACTGGGACAGCACGTCGGCCACGCTCTGCGCGACATCGCCGACGGTGCGGGCGCGCTGAAACAGCTGCACGGGCATCGTGACCCCGTAGTGATCCTCGAGCTCGGCGAGCATCGTGACGCTCTCCATCGAGTCGAGCTGCAGGTCATGGACGAGGTGGGAGTCTGCTGTGACGGGTCGCTTCACCGGGCGCCCGAGCTGGTCTTCCAGATACAGCACCATACGGGCGCAGATGTCGTGGGGGGTCACGGTCATGGAGCGGTTCACCCTGGCCAGATCATCAGACGTCGCCCGACCAGCTCCTACTTCTGCCGATTCAGAAGTAGATTATTGGGCGATGACCGAATCGCCCCGCGAGGTAACCTGCCTACGTGGGCCGTCAAATGTCCTGATGCGCCTGCACCCGGAGGGGATCCCCACCCACGCGAGGCGGGCAGCCAGACCGATCTCGGGGACCGATCTCGAGATCAGAGCACGGTCTGCACGATGGTGTAGGCGGTCGCGGGCAGCTCGGAGACCGGGGCGGGCGTGAGCGTAAGGGACTGGGTCTCCGTGACCACCAGGAAGGGGCCCGCCGGCGCGTTGACGCTCTTGTACCAGCGCAGACCGGTCGTGACGCCCAGGGTGATCTCCACCCGAAGCCAGCCGACCGTGCCCACATCCGCGAAGCTGAGGCGGTACAGACGGTCATCGCTGTCCAGGGGCGTGTTGTACACGGCGCTGACGGTGGACGGGAAGGGCCCCTCCATGAAGCGGGACAGGTTCTGGGTGGGCAGGTTCAGATTCAGCTTGCGGGTCATCACCAGCGGGCCGGCGGGCCAGACGGACGCGCTCCAGGTCCACTGCTCCTGACCGGGCTGAAGGCCCGCCTGAGCGGCCCGATCCTTCAGCGACTGCGGCGCGGACAGCGTCACGATGTGCAGGGCGCCGACCAGCTGGCCGGCCTGCGTGACCTCGAACACGCCGTAGCCGTTCTCGCCCGCCCAGATCTCGCGAGACCTGGTGTCCTCGACCGTTTGAGTCGGATCCTCTGCCGGGGTGAGCTCCTTCTCTGGGCAGTCGGCCCCGGCGTTGTCCAGGCAGTCGCCCGTCTTGGGGCCGCAGCCGGTGAGGGAGAGGGCGAACAGGGAGGCGAGGGCGATGAGAGAGGTGCGCATGGGTGAGCTCCGTTGTGATCACAAGATGTCCGGTCTTTGGCGCTGGCGCCCTTACCGCCCATTACACGGGCTGGCCGCGCCGAGAGGGGCTCACCAGGGGCGGCACAGGCGAAACCCCACCGCGCCGAGGCGCTCGGAGGGCCGCGCGGCCACCCGGCTGGCGGCGCGGGAGTAGGGCGCGGACCCCACGTAGCTGCCGCCGCGGATCAGGCAGTAGCCCTCCACCGGCAGGTCGGGCTCCACCTGCAGCAGCCCGCCGCCCCCCTCACCCTCCCGCTGATAGGCGTTGCAGCACCAGTCGCGCACGTTGCCGGCCAGCCCGCGCACGCCATAGGGCCCCACGTCGTCTGGCCAGGCGCTGACCGGCGCGCGCGCGGGCGAGCCCTCATGCGAGGCGAGGGTGCAGGCCCAGGTTGGATCGAAGGTGTCGCCCCAGGGGAAGAGCCGGCCGTCCACGCCGCGCGCGAGCTTCTCCCGCTCCAGGTCGTGCAGCAGGCGCCAGGGCTGGCCAGTGCGCCGCGCCTCCCAGGCCGCGAACGCGCGCGCCGTGGCGTGGTCCACGAAGGTGACCGGCAGATCCTCGCTGAGCGGCGTCCCCCGCCCGTCCTTCCCGAGGACGTAGCGGCCGTCGGGCCCCAGCAGGAGGTGCGGATGGGCGCCCGCCCGGGTGATCGCCTGCTCGGCGGGGACGAGGGCCTCGGCCTCCTCCAGCCGGCCCTCTTCGACGAGGGCCTGGAGAAAGGCGCGGTGCTCGCCCAGGGTCACGGGGTGTCGGCGCACGACCAGCGCGTCGATCCACCAGCGCGACAGCGGCAGGGGATCCATCGCGTCCGGGTCGCCGCCGAGCAGGCTCCACCCCGCGGGGACGAGGTGGTCGTCTGGGCCCAGCTCCCCGGGCCGCGGCAGGCGCACAGGGCGCGGCGCGGCCTCTCCTGGGCGGATCCCGTCCCAGTGCCCTCCGCGCGGGATGAGCACGGGCAGGTCGAGGGGCAGGTGGCCGGGGGCCTCCAGGCGGACCACCCAGCTCCCGGCATTGATTGAACGTTCAATCAAGGGCAAGGAGCCGAGGTCCTCGGCGTAGATCGCGCGCAGGCGGCGCTGCTGGGGCACGACCTGCCAGAGGGTGGCGCGCGCGCCCTCGGCCTCGACGTGGACGCTCAGGCGGCCCTGGTTGGAGAGCCAGGACTGGTGTCGCCCGCGGTCGTGGACGCGGAGCAGGACCTCGTGGTGGGCGGCCGCGCCACGATCGCGACGGTCCTCGGCCTGCGCCATCCGCTGCTGGTGGTGGTCGGCCAGGGCGGCGTGGGCCTCGAGCAGGTCCGGGTCGTGCTCCAGCGCCACGCGCAGCGCCTCCAGCCAGCCGGTCTCGGCCAGGGTCGCCTCGATCTCCAAGGCGCTGGCCCGCTCCTCGAGGGCCCAGCCAGAAGCCTTCTGCTCGGCGGGCGCCCGCGGCCCGAGCGCGCTCAGCAGGCGCCCGGCCTCGGCCCGCAGCGCGCTCGCCTCCGCGCGGCGCAGGCGCACCCGCTCGGCCTGGGGAGCGGCCTGCGCGACCAGGGCCCTGGCGCGATCTCGCCGCGTGGCGCCGTCCAGCCAGGCCGTAAGCGCGTCGGCGAGCGCGCTGGCGCTGGGGCGGTGAGCCGGATCGCGGGCCATCGCCTGCTCCGTGAGGGCCACCAGCTCGGGCGGAACGGGCGGGTGGTCCGGCCGCAGGCGGCTCTGCAGCGGCGGCGGCGGTCCCTGCTGCAGGGCGGAGATCGCCGCGACACCGCCGGACAGCGCCGGTCGGCCCGCCAGCAGGGTGTAGAGCATCCCGCCGATCGCGTAGACGTCCACGGCCGGTCCCTGCTCCAGACCGGCGGCCTGCTCGGGCGCCATGTAGGCGGGGGTCCCGGTGAGGCCCGTGTCGCGCGCGCGCGCCGCCCCCTCGCCCTCGGCGGCCCCCTCGCCTTCTGCGGCCAGCGCGATGGCCACGCCCCAGTCCATGACCTGCAGCTCGCCGAAGGGGCCGATCATCACGTTGGAGGGCTTGAGATCGCGGTGGATGACGCCCTGGCTGTGCGCGTAGGCCACGGCCTGGCAGGTCGTGGTCAGCGCCGCCACCAGGCCGCGCAGGCCGACGCCGTCCGGGGTGCTCTGCCAGGCGCCGGCCACGGAGACCGCGTGCAGCGACGCGATGAGGGCCTCCAGCGTCCGGCCGCGCACCTCCGGCATCGTGAAGTACAAGCGCCCGTCGGGCAGGACCCCGCGGTCGTGCACCGGGACGATGTTCGGGTGCTGAAGGCGCGCGCCCAGCCTGGCCTCGGCGACGAAGCGCTGGCGATCCTCCTCCTCGAGGGTGAGGCTCCCGCCGATGATCTTCATGGCCAGCGCGCGGTCGAGCAGGCTGTCGTGGACCCGCCAGACCTCGCCCATCCCTCCCACGCCCAGTCGCAGCAGCGGGGAGTAGCGCGGGCCCAGCTCGCCCGCGGGGTGGGAGGCCGGGTGCGCCGCCCCTCGGTCGGGAGGCAGGCCCTCGACCGTCTGAAGCGTCTCCGTCATCGACAGGGTGCCTCCGCGGCGGGCGACGCACACTCTTCGTCGAAGACGCAGCCGTAGGCCCAGTCGGCGATCTCCTGGACCAACGCCTCGTCGGCGCCGCGGAAGGAGGCCATTCCGTAAGCGCTGGAGCCCCGATAGAGGCTGACGGTGGCGCAGCGCTCCTCGGGCGACCCAGCGTAGATGCCGCCGAGCTTCCAGGCGCCGCCCGTGTTGACCAGGGCCAGACGCGGGCTCTTCTTCTCCAGCGCGCCTCGGACCTGTGCCATCCAGTCCCCCTGATCGACCAGCGTGGACCGCTCGAGCAGCGCCACGCTCAGCCGCGGAGCGGGATCCTGGAGCTTCAACGTCTCGCGTAGCGCAGGGTCGACCGCGCCGATGGTCACGCGCTCCTGCAGCCGCGGGCGCGCCACCACCGGCTGCTGGGTGACGGTCAGGCCCTGATCCCTGGCCACCTGCGCCACGCCCTCGCTGGCCAGGGGCAGGACGCGGTCCAGCTCCCAGAGGCCGCCCGGGAGCAGGTCTGGCGAGGTCAGCACGTTGAGCAGGCTCCAGGTGAGGAGCCCGTGCTGGACGAGGTCCGACTCGTGCGCCGGGCCGCGCGACGCCGCCAGCACGTAGAGCCCCGAGCGCTCCGTGAGCGCGGCGAGATCCTGGGCCACCGCTCCGCTGGCGCAGGTGTCCAGCACCAGGACCACGCGGCTGGCGCGGGAGCCGCGAAGCGCATCGGCGATCTCCTCCGTCGAGAGCGAGACGCCCCGCGCCTCGTCCGCGGTCTGGGGAGCGGTGGTCGTGGCGTCGCTCGCGAAGAAGCGCCAGCTCCCGCCGACCATGGCCCCGTGCCCCGCCAGGAAGACGACCAGCACCTCCGAGGCTTCGGCCTCGGCAGCCACGGCGCGCAGCGCGCTCAGCAGGGTCGCGCCGGTCGCGGTCGATCCCTGCTCGCTCGTCAGCAGCGCGACGGCCGCGCGCATCCCCTCCTGCCTGGCCCCTACGCGCAGGGCCGTCGCCACCCCACGGGCGTCCTGCGCAGGCCAGGCCAGGTTCAAGCTGGGTTCGGCGTAGGTGGACACGCCGACGACGAGGGCCCGGACGCCGACCGGCGCCCCGATCGTCTCGTCCTGGGCGTCTCGGATCACCAGAAGCGAGCCGGCCTCCGGCGCCTCGCGGAGCACAGGCAGCAGCAGGGGCCTGCCCGCGCGTGGAGGCGCGCGGTCGTCCATCGCCGTCACGGAGATCTGGTTTGACGCCAGTGGATCCCGCAGCTCTGTCGGATCGAGGTGCGCCTCCCAGATGTCACCCGCGCTGCCGTCCGGGCCCGGGCACGCCACCGCGGTAGACCTCGCGTTCGGCACCTCCCAGTCGTTCAGCGCGACCCGCAGGCTCACCTTCGAGGCGTCGCGCTTGACCACGCACACGCGGACGACCGGGTCCGACGCGAGCACGGAGCCGATCGGGTAGACGTCGGGCAAGGACGCGACCGCCACGAAGGACGGCGGGGCGGGTGGGCGCCCGCGCAGGATCCGGGCGAGCAGATCGCGCGCATAAAGATCCGCCTTTACCTGCCAGAGCGCCGCGGAGGACTCGGGGAGCCCCGCCTCCGGCGTCTGGACCAGGTGAGCGAAGTCCACATCACCATTCCAAGCGCTGTCGTATCGCCCCCCCGGCCCGGCGACCGCCCACTGCTCCTCGCCGCGCATGCTGGCCCCCGCCAGCGTGCCCATCCAGGCGTCGGTCTGCGCGCTCCAGAGGGAGACCGCGCCAGACGAGGCTCCGCGGACGAGGAGCGGCCGAAGACCCTTGACATAGGCAAGGCCAACGAAGAGATCCGACGATGCTGCGACGCAAGATAGTTTGTTGATGCCCGTGTTCTGCGACAGCGTGCAGACGCGGCCGTCGCTCAGCGCGATCTTCAGATCCGGCCGCTGGTCCTGGTCGGACCCGCCGGGTGGCAACGCCAGGGCCAGCACCGGGACGCGGAGGCCCCAGGGCCCGATCTCGCGCAGGCGGCCGTCCCGAAGCGCCCACACTCCCCCTTTGCGGCGCCCGCGATCCCCCACGATGTAGGCGGCCTCCCCGCGCTCCGTCAGCGCCACCGCCCGCGGGCGCATCGACACCCGCCGCCGGCTGTCCAGCTCCAGGTCGCTCCCGGGATCGAACAGCACCACCTCACCGTCCGTGGCTGCCGCCAGACCAAGGGTCCCCTCGGGGGTGATCGCGACCAGGACGTCGCCGTCTGCCGCGACGGGCACCGTCCTCTTGATGACGCCGTCCGGCTGAACGATCACCGCCTGACCGCCCGTGGTGCCGACCGCGAGGGTGCTGTCCAGCGCCAGCGCGAGGGACCGCGCCCGCGCCACGCCCGGCACCTTCTGCGGGCGAGCCTGCCGGTCCAGGTGCCAGCGGTAGAGCTCCCCCTGATCGGTCGCCGCCGCGGCGAAGCGGCCATCGGGTGAGAGCGCGACGGCCGCGAGACCGGGGAGCGTCCAGGATCGCTCCAGGCGTCCGCCGAGCAGATCCCAGAGCAGGAGCGCGCCGTCGGCGCCGGGCTGCAGCAGGCGATGGCCTCCCGCGGCGATCGACGCGGCTGGGGCCTCGGGCGCGTCCAGGGTCACGGGGAGCTCGCTCGGGTTCAGGACCACGGCGCCGCCCTCGGCGAGGCCGACCAGCAGCCCCTCGCCCGGCAAGGCCGCGACCGTCGTGGCGCCGGGGCGCAGCGGCGTCGGCGCGGCGCCCTCGCTGGGGACATAGAGCACCGTTGGGCCGTCCTCGCGCTCCAGCTCGAGGGCATAGGCGCCCCGAGGTCGCGCGACCAGCCCGGTGACCGTCGCCCCCTCCGGCAGGAGCGGATGGAGCGCGCGGGCGCCCTCCGGGCCCACCTGCCAGACCTGCGCCGCGCTGGCGACCAGCGCGTAGCCCTGGCCGCTGGCGATGGCCGTGACCTCGGTGATCTCGTCCAGCGACGTCTCGGCCGCAATCTCCCGGTCCTCGGGCCCTCCCTCCAGATTGATCCGCTGCAGCGGCTCCCCGTCCCCGCCCACCAGGACCGTGTTGGCGTCCAGCCAGCCGACGCGCGGACAGCCCTCCCAGCGCCCGAGGGCCTGGGTCTCCGTCTCCTCGCTCGTCGGGGCCAGCAGGATGACCCGACCGTCGTCGCGCGAGACCAGCAGCTCGCGGCCCAGCGGCGACAACGCGAGGCGACAGGCCCGCCGCTCCAGGAGCCTGGCCTCCTCGCCGCTCAGCGACTCCCGGTACAGCTCCCCGGTGTCGTCCAGGACCAGCAGCGCCTCGTTCTCGACCCAGAGGGCGTCCTGGACCCCGGAGAGGGAGAGCGGCGCCTGACCGAGC
>CAZKWG010000096.1:0-11776 GCA_964556105.1 uncultured Enterobacterales bacterium
CGCGGTGTCGGTGTCGCGGCTGGTGACCTCGCCCTCGCCCTCGCCCTCGCCCTCGCCCTCGCCCGTCTCGGTGGGCAGCGACCAGTCGTCGTCCAGCATGGAGACGGCCTCGCCCTCCTCACAGGCGTTCAGAAGCAGCAGCGGCAGGAAGGCGCGGCGGGAGAAGGTCATGGGCGCTCCGGATCGCTTCCAGTATAGCCTCGCGCGGCCGCCTGCCCTCAACAGAGCCGATAGGGCAGCGCGCTCCCCTGCACCCAGGCGGAGACCGCCCGCGCCAGCCCCTCCCGCAGGCGCGCCGGCAGGTCCACGTGCCAGCCCGCCGCATGTGGGGTCAGCGTGAGGTTGGGGAGCGCGGCGGTCTGGCTCAGCCAGGGGCAGGGCTCGGCGGGGAAGACGTCCAGGCAGAGGGCGCCGAGCCTCCCCCCGCGCAGGCTGTCCAGCGCCGCCTCCGTGTCTACGAGCGCGCCGCGGGCGGTGTTGACCAGGACCAGCTCCGGGCGGGCCAGGGCGAGGCGCGGGCCGGAGATGAGCCCGCGGGTGCTCGGGTTCAAGTCACAGTGGAGCGTGAGCGCGTCGCAGGTCTGGAGCATCGTCTCCAGATCGGCCGCCGCCACGCCGTCCGGCAGCCCCGCCGGGTCGAGCCCGAGCACGTCCGCGCCGAGGGCCTGGAGCGCCTGTGCCACCCGCGCCCCGATCACGCCCAGCCCGACCACGCCGACCCGCCGCCCCGCGACGCTGCGCAGCCCAAACGCCGGCAGCTCCCCGCGCGTCCAGCGTCCCTCGCGCGCCGCCGCCTGCAGCGGCCCCAGCCCACGCAGCGCGCCCAGCAGCATGGCCAGCGTCGTCTCCACCACCGCGTCGCGCCGCGCCTCGGGCAGGCGGGCGGCGGCGAGGCCCCGCGCGCGGAGCAGCTCCAGGTCCAGGTTGTCGTAGCCGCTCGTGGTGGTGATCACGAGCCGGGCCGAGGGCGCGCGGTCGAGGAGCGCGGCGTCCACGCGCGTCCTGCTGGTGACGCTGAGGATCTCCGCGTCCTGGTCGGGGGGCAGCGCCTCCACCCAGGGTTGTAGCGCCGCGCGCTCGGCCAGGAGATCCTGGTCACGCTCGTAGCTGCTCCGACCCCAACGCGACCAGCGCACGGCGACCTCTCGAGAGGGTTCAGACCTCGACGCCCAGGGCCCGCAGCCTCTCCGCGAGGGCGTCGGCGCGAGCGCGCTGCTCGGCCTCGGCGTTGGAGAGCTCGGTGAAGGTGCGGAAGCGGGCGCCGTCCGGTCGGTACACGACAGGCTCGTCTCCCTCGTAGGCGAAGCGGATCCCCAGCCGCGGGCTCACGAAGCCGTCCATCCCGAGGATCTCCACCAGATCGTCACCTACCCGACGGTAGCCCAGCCAGACCTTCTGGTCGGGGTTCAGGATGTAGTACTCCTCGACGCCATACTTCTGATAGAAGAGGATCTTGTTCAGCATCTCCGGCAGCTTGTAGTCGAGTGGCGGCAACTCGAAGACCACCTGCGGGGCGACGTTCCCCTCCTCCCACTGCTTGTAGCTGGGGCGGTGGCCCTTGGGGCGCCCCAGCGCGACCATCACGTCGGGCGCCTGCACCGTCTGCGGCTCACCGCGGACGGGGTACCAGAACAGGTCACCGGCGACGAAGTCGGTGATCAGGGTGTCGATCCCGCCCTTGAGCGTGACGATCCACTCGTACTGCAACGTGTTCTCGGCCATCGGCGCTCCGTCGGTCTCCGATAATCAATCTCTGCGGGACGCACGCTCTCATGGCGCTGTGCGGCGAGCATGGTGGACCTCCTCGACGGGAACGTAACACAGGCCTGAGAAGGGCAGAAGGTGGCTCAGCGCTGGCCGAAGGTCTCGGCGCCCGCGGCGAACCAGGCCTGCTCGTCTTCGGTGTCCGCGCGGCCAAGGGCCAGGTTGCGGCCCGGGAAGCGGCCGAAGCGGCGGATCTGCTCGCGGTGCTTGTGGGCGAAGGGCGCCATCATGCGGACGGCGTGCGGGTCGTCGGGGGGCGCCTCGGCGGCGAGCGCCTCGAAGAGGGCGACGCTGCGGTCCTGCAGCGCCAGGTCCTCGGCATGCTCCAGCGGCATGTAAAGGAAGGCGCACAGAGAAGGGCTGAAATTCCGATCCTGGCCGCGCTCCAGCGCCGCGAGGGCGAGCGCGCGGGCGCGCGCGTCGTAGGCGAAGGCGCGGGCCTGGCCGCGGTAGAGGTTGCGGGGGAGCTGGTCCAGGACGATCACCGCCGCCAGCAGGCCGGCGTCGCCCTCCCAGGACTCGACCGGCGCGTCGGGCAGCTCGGCGAAGCGCGCGCGGATCTCCTCGTCGAAGGCGGGACCTCCGGCGAACCAGCGCTGGCGCACGGCGGGGGAGGGGAGGCCCTGCAGGTCGGCGGAGCCGAACCAGAACTCCAGGATGGTCGTCGGGGTCATGTACGCCTCAGGAGCAGCCGCAGCCACCGGAGAAATCGGGCTTCGCCGCCGCGCGAACGGCCTCCAGCCCCTCGCGCCCGATGAAGAGGGCCAGCACGAGCGCCGCGCCCGCGTCCGCCCACCACAGCGCAGGCGCCAGCGCGTAGATGGCGCTCCCCGCCAGCAGCACGCCCGAGAGCTGGATGCAGGCGCGCGAGCAGGCCGCGTCCAGGGCCAGCGCCTTGCTGTTCAGCGCCGTGGCCGCCGCCGCCTTGGCCCGCCAGAGGAAGAACATGAAGCTCAGGCTGAGCAGGCTGATGATCACGCCGGGCAGCGTGCTGTCCGGGTGGCCTCCCGAGGCGAGCTGCAGGGCCGCGCCCGCGCCGGTGCCCGCGGCCAGCAGGAGGAAGAGCGCGCCGATCCAGCGGGTGGCGCGCCGCTCGCGCTCGCGGGCGGTCGTCGCGCAGCCGGGCGCGCGGGTGAGCTTCCAGTAGACGACCGCCGCGGAGCCGACCTCCACCCAGCTGTCGACGCCGAAGCCCAGCAGGGCGACGGAGCCCTCGGAGATCCCGAAGCCCATCGAGACGACGCCTTCGAGCGCGTTGTAGCCCATGGTCGCGACGGCGAGCCAGCGGGCGCGGGCGCTCCAGTCGATGGCGGCGGGCAGGGGCTGGGCGGCGCTCTTCATGGGCATCCTTCTCCGGTCTCAGGATAGCCCAGCGCGCGCCTGGGTGGCGTGCGGCGTCAGGGCCGCCGCGAGGACGGGCAGCGCCTCGCCGAGCGGCGCCGAGCCGAGCCAGGCGGCGTGGGCGTCACCGCGGGTCGGGCCCTGGTTGAGGATCAGCACGGGGACGCCGCGCTCGGCGGCGCGTCGCACGAAGCGGTAGCCGGAGAAGACCGTGAGCGAGGAGCCGAGGACCAGGAGGCGCTCGCCCGCGTCGAAGAGCTCCCAGGCGCGCTGCAGGCGGGCCGCGGGGACGTTGTCGCCGAAGAAGACCACATCGGGCTTGAGCATGCCGCCGCAGCGCAGGCAGGGCGGGACCCGGAAGTCCATGGGAGGGCTCAGCTCGGCGTCGCCATCGGGCGCTTCCTCGACGGAGATCGCCGAGCAGCCTGGGTTCAGGCGCTCCAGCTGGAGCTGTACCGCATCCCGCCCGGTGAGCGCGCCGCAGCTCAGGCAGACCACCTGCGCCAGCGCCCCGTGCAGCTCGACCACGCGCTGGGAGCCCGCCGCCGTGTGCAGCCCGTCCACGTTCTGGGTGATGAGCCCGGACAGCGCGCCGGCCGCCTCGAGCTGGGCGAGCGCGTGGTGGCCCGCGTTGGGGCGCGCCTCGCGGAACCGTGGCCACCCCACGGCGCTGCGCGCCCAGTACCGCGCCCGCGCCGCCTCGGAGCTGAGGAACTCCCGGTGCTGGATGGGCCGGCGCTGAGGTCGTCCGGGGCTTCGGTAGTCGGGGATCCCCGACTCGGTGGAGCAGCCCGCCCCGGTCAGCCCGATCACGCGTCGGCCCCGCAGCAGGTGCACAGCCTCGTCGAGCGCGTCAGGGAGCAGCATGGGGAGGAGCTATCGTAGCTGGCGCGGGTGAGGAGGGGGTGGCCGCAAGATCCCAGGCCGCGCCGTCCTCCCCGCGCAGGTCGGGCGGTCCGAGGGCCGCCTCCACCGCCGCGACATAGGGCGCCTCCACCAGCAGCACCGCCACGCCCGGCAGGGAGAGCGTCACGGGAGGGACCGCGTCGGCCTCGAAGGCGAGCCCGGCCAGCCAGCGCCCCGTGGCGGTGCGCTCCAGCGTGGCCGGCAGGCCAGGGCGGTTCGGCGAGCGCAGCAGCGGGCGGCCGTGGGCGCGCTGATCGAAGAGGGCGCGCTGGGGGTGGACCCCGGGGCCCATCACCGGTACAACCAGGAGTGGACCTGGGGTGAGCGTGTGGAGCTGCGTCGCCACGTCAGGAGGCCGCGCGTCCGCCACCGGCAGCGGCAGCGAGAGGGGGCTGAGCAGGAGCAGGTCCAGCGCGACCAGGGCCGCCAGCGCCGGTCGGTAGGGCCCCAGCCGCGGGCCGAGACGGGCCGCCCCGCGCGCCGCCAGCACGGAGAGCGCGATGGCCCCCAGCAGCAGAAGCCGACCGTGGTGGTTGAGCAGCTCCCCGCCCGGGAGGAGGTGCAGGGCCGCGGCGAAGGGGTTGTCCAGCCCGAGCGGCTGGCCCAGGGCCATGAGCCGCGCCCCCGGCGCCACCAGCGCCGCCCCCACCAGCACCGGCCACCAGCGCGAGCGCCCGGCGAAGAGGGCGAGCCCGAGGGCCGCCAGCCCGAGGTAGCCGGGATGCATGCGCACGAGCGCCCCCGCCGGATCCTGCGGCCCCGGCGCCAGCAGCGAGACCAGATCCACCCCGCGCCAGGGGTTCAGCCGCCACAGCGGCTCGTAGAGCTCGGGCGGCGTCCCGGCCCGGTGCCCGCTGCCCAGCAGGCGCGCGCCCTGGCTGAGCGCGACCGGCAGGGCGACCAGGACGGCGACCAGACCGCCCGCCAGCACGCTCCGCCAACGAGCCCGCTCTTGAACGATCGCCGCCACCCCGAAGCCCAGGGCCACCAGGGCCGCGCACCAGGCCAGGACCAGCCCGCAGGCCGCCAGCAGCCCCAGGCAGAGCCCGCCCAGCGCGCCGCGCCGCGGATCGCGGTCTCCCGTCAGCCCGAGCCCCAGCGCCGCCAGCCCCAGCGCTCCGTCCTCCGTGAGCCCGCTGGACAGGCTCCCCGCCAGGCTGGGCGCCAGGGCCAGGGCCAGCCCGCCCACCAGCGGGTCGCCGCCCTCGCGCCGGGCCAGGACCGCGCCGCCCAGGAAGGCCAGCCCGACGCTGGCGAGGATCCACAGGTTGTACCCCGCCACCGCCCCGAGGATCCGCCCGGCGATGGCGGCGAGCGCGGTGGGCAGCGGGTCGATCACCGGCCAGACCGCCGCGCCCAGCGCGAGATCCGTCCCGCCCGGCCAGTCGGGCAGCGCGTCCGCATGCCAGCCCTGAACCCAGGCGTGGCCGTAGACCTCGCCGCCCGCGTAGCCCAGCAGCCCCGGCTCCACGAGCAGGCGCGCCCCCGCCAGCGCCATGAGCGTGAGCGCGCCGATCAGCAGGAGGCGGCGATCCGAAGGTGCCATGGGGCCGGTGTAGCCCGCGGGGCTGGTGTTCGCCGCCTGCGCTATGCTTGCCGGCGATGCGCTCTCGCCTGCCGCTGATCGTCGCCTTCCTGCTCTCGCTCGGGCTCGCGCTGTTCGCGCTCGAGCCCACCTGGCACGAGCCCGGCCGCTGGATGGTGGGCAACTGGTACCACCCCGACTGCCTGTCCAACCACTGGCTGCTGGTCTGGGTGGCGGAGCAGCTCTCCAGCGGCCAGGGGCTGGTACATAACGATCGTTATTACTGGCCGGTGGGCGACTATCCCGTCCTGGCGGGGAACGGCGCGGAGGGTGTGCTCTACCTGCCTTTTCATCTCGCGCTGGGCTGGCCGGCCGGGGTGCAGTACTACGCCCTGCTGGTCCTGACCCTGAACGGCCTCTCCGGCTACGCCCTGGCGCGCGCGGCGGGGGCGGAGAAGTGGAGCGCGCTGTGGGGGGCGGCCTCCATGGGCGCGCTGCCCTACGCGCTCCAGGAGATGAGCAGCGGGCGCTTCAACCAGGTGAGCGTCTGCTGGATGCTCTTCTTCATGGCCAGCTGGCTGCGCTTCCTCGACGCGCCGACCCGCGGGCGGGCGCTGCTCTCGGCCCTGTCTCTGGCCGTCGCCGCGTTCTTTTACTGGTACTACGGCTTCTTCGCGGTGATGGCCGGCGGGCTGGCCCTGGCGCTGCGCACCGTCTGGAAGCGCGCGCTGCCGGACTGGCGGCCGCTGGCCCTGTTCAGCGTGGCCTTCCTCGTCATCCTCTCCCCCTGGGCCTGGATGTTCGCCTCGAACTGGGGTGATGTGCCCGGGACCAGCGAGCTGGCGGAGTTCCCCCACCGCGAGGCGCTGAACCAGGCGCGGCCGGTGCGCTGGCCCTTCCGGGTGGTGGAGGGCACCGAGCTGGCGCACGCCATGTCCATCCCCGGCTTCGGGCTGGCGGTGACGGGCGTGCTCCTGGCCCTGCGCCCGCGCCGGCCCGAGGATCCTCCGGCCTGGCGGAGCTGGGCGGCGCTGTCGCTGGTGGTGATCTGGGGCGTCTTCTGGGCGCTCTCGCTGGGGCCGCTCTTCCCGGGCGCGCCCTACACCGTGCTCTACGGGCTGGCCGAGCCGCTGCGGCGCTTCTGGTGGCCCATCCGACACGAGGCGATGGCCCAGGGGGCGGCGGCGGCGCTGGGCGCGCTGGCCCTGAGCGCGCTGCTCTCGCGGATCCGGCTGGAGCCCGCCCGCGCCGCGCTGGCGCTGGTGGTCGCCCTCTCGGGGCCGGTGGTCATGCGCATGCAGGGCGTTCGGCACAAGGTAGAGGTCACCGACCTCAAGGTGCCGCCGCCGGTCTACCCCTCGCTGGCCCAGCGCAAGGGCTCGGGCCTCATCGAGCCCCCGCTGGCGCCCGAGCTCGGCGGCGCGCAGCAGCAGCTGATCTACCAGCTGTACCACGGCAAGACCCTGCTCAACGGCACGGCCCTCTGGGTCGAGCGCGTGCGCCCCGACGCCTGGGACGAGACGATGGCAGAGAACAGCTTCGTCTCCGAGCTTCAACGCCTGGAGCGCGGCGAGCTGGACACCACGTTCACCTTCCGCGCCGAGGACCTCGAGACCCTGCGCGCCGCGGGCTTCCGCTGGATCTCCATCAACCGGGAGATGTTCCCGCTGCCCTTCCGCGAGCTCACCGAGAGCTACACGACCCTGCTCACGGTGCTCTTCGGTCAGCCGGTGCTGCGCGCCAACGGCATCAAGATCTGGGACACGTCCGCCTGGAAGGGGAACACGGAGGCGACCTTTCCGAAGTTCACCTGGCCGGGCCACGTCGTCCGAGCGGGGCCGACCCAGCGCATCGGGGGGAGGCGTCCCGTCAGCCTGATGTTCGGCAAGGGCCGCTACGGCATGAGCCTGCCCGGGGAATTCTGAGCGGCTGAGGCGCGGTTACATGATCCGTTACAGTCTTGGGCCGAAGCCCTTTCTTCTCGGGCCGTGGGTGTTATGGGGGGTGGCTTCACCTCCTCCCCTCGGGAGCCCGTCATGCGCGTGTGGACCACCGATCAGAGCGCGGAGCTCTACGGCATCCAGAACTGGGGCAAAGAGTTCCTGCGCATCGACGAGCAGGGCCATCTGGTCGTCGCGCCGGACACGGCGGGCGGCAAGTCGGTGGATCTCCGCCTGCTGGTGGACGATCTGCAGGCGCGCGGCATCGGCCTGCCCGTGCTGCTGCGCTTCCCGGACATCCTGCGCAGCCGCCTGAATCGCCTGGCGGAGGCCTTTCACAGCGCCATCCGGGAGCACGGGTTCAAGGGGCAGTATCGCGGGGTCTACCCCGTGAAGGTGAACCAGCAGCGCCACGTCGTAGAGGACGTGGTGCGCTTCGCGGCGCCCTACCACCTCGGGCTGGAGGCGGGCAGCAAGCCCGAGCTGCTCATCGTCCTGGCCATGCTCGATGACCCCGAGGCGCTCATCGTCTGCAACGGCTACAAGGACGAGGAGTACATCGAGACGGCGCTCATCGCCCGTAAGCTCGGGCGAAACACGATCATCGTCATCGAGAAGGCGTCCGAGATCCGGGACGTGATGAGCGTCTCCGAGAAGCTGGGCGTGCGGCCGGTGCTGGGCGTGCGCGCCAAGCTGGCCAGCCGCGGCGCCGGCCACTGGGAGGACAGCACCGGCGACCGCGCGAAGTTCGGCCTGACCATCGAGGAGATGGTGGACGCGGTGGAGCGCCTGCGGGCCGCCGAGATGCTGGACTGCCTGCAGATGCTGCACTTCCACATCGGCAGCCAGGTCAGCGCCATCCGCTCCATCAAGACGGCGCTGCGCGAGGGCGCCCGCATCTTCGTCGAGCTCCACCGCCTGGGCGCGCCGCTGAAGCGCTTCGACGTCGGCGGCGGGCTGGGCGTGGACTACGACGGCAGCCGCAGCAGCTTCCAGTCCAGCGTGAACTACACGGTGGAGGAGTACGCCGCCGACGTGGTGGCGGAGATCCAGGCCTGCTGCGACGAGTACGAGGTCCCGCACCCCGACATCGTCACCGAGTCCGGGCGCGCCATGGTCGCGCATCACGCGGTGCTCGTGGTCAACGTGCTCGGGGTGGCGGAGCAGACCCGCGAAGACGTCGAGGTCAAGCCCGAGGAGAACGACCCGGACGTGCTCTGGGATCTGGCGGAGGCGGCCAACAAGATCACGCGCAAGAACTACCAGGAGGTCTGGCACGACACGCTCCAGGCGCGCGAGGAGATCCTCTCCCGCTTCAACCTGGGCTTGTTGGACCTGCGCCAGCGCGCCAAGGGCGAGCGCCTCTTCTGGACCATCGCCAGCCGCATTGAGCGCATCCTGCGCGGGCTCTCCTACGTTCCCGACGACATGGAGGGCCTCGTCAAGACGCTCGCCGACACCTATTTCTGCAACTTCTCCGTCTTCCAGTCCATGCCCGACGCCTGGGCCGTAGACCAGCTCTTCCCCATCGTGCCCGTGCAGCGCCTGAACGAGAAGCCCACGCGCTCGGCCATCCTGGCGGACATCACCTGCGACAGCGACGGCAAGATCGACAAGTTCATCGATCTGCACGACGTCAAGCAGGCCCTCGAGCTGCACCCCGTCGCGGAGGGCGAGAGCTACTACCTCGCGGTCTTCCTGGTGGGCGCGTACCAGGAGGCGCTGGCGGACCTGCACAACCTGTTCGGGGACACGAACGTCGTGCACATCAGCCTGGACGGCGACGTGGGCTACCAGGTCGAGCACGTCGTCGAGGGCGACACCGTCACCGAGGTGTTGACCTACGTGCAGTACAACACCCGCGACCTGATCCGCCGCGTGCGGCAGGCCAGCGAGCGCGCGCTGAAGCGCGGCACGATGACGCTCGATGAGGCGAAGCGGCTGATGGAGGCCTATCAGCACGGGCTCGAGGGATATACCTATCTGGAGTAAGTGGAGGCGCGGATGTCTTGGACCGAGGACGTGCAGTGGGATCTGGACAGCATCGTGCCGGGTGGGCCGCAGGGTGCGGCCTTCGCGCAGCGGGCGGAGTCGCTGGAGCGGCAGGTCGATCTGCTGGTCACCGCGGCGGACGCGCTGGGCGATGTGGACACGGATCCGGCTTATGCCGCGGTTCTGCCGCACATCCTGGCGCTGGGTGAGGCCATCGGCGAGCTGCACATGTTCGCCATGTGCTACGCGTCCACCCATGTGGACGAGCCCGCCGCCTGGCGCGCGGAGGCCCGCGTCTCGGCCATCGCCAGCCGGCTGGAGCGGGCGATGACGACGCCCAACGACCGCATCGCCCGCGCCTCGGACGCCGCCTATCAGGCGCTGTGCGCCCGGCCTGAGCTGACAGAGCTCATCCCCACCTTCGAGGACCTGCGCGCGCGGGCCCACCTGCTGCTGCCTGCGGGAGAGCAGGCGCTCTACGCCGATCTCTATGAGGACAGCAGCGGCGCCTGGGGCCGGATGTACGAGCGGGTCGCCGGCTCGGTGATCGTGCCCGTGGGCGAGGAGCGCCTCAGCACCTCGCAGGCGCTGAACCGCATGGACGACCCTGACCCGGCGAAGCGCGCGGCGGTCTTCGACGGCGTGCAGCAGGGCTGGACGCCGCACCTCGAGAGCTGCGCGGAGATGCTCACCCACATCTTCGGCATCCGCCGCACGCTGAACGGGCGCCTGGGCGTGGACGAGCTGGCGCAGCCGCTGGCCTCGAACCGCATCACCGCGCTCACCCTGGAGGCCCTCTTCGGCGCCTGTCGCGCGGCGCGCCCCCTGGTCACCCGCTACCTGCGCGCCAAGGCCCGCCTGATGGGCCAGGACGTGCTCAACTGGTGGGACCTGCGCGCCCCGGTCGGTCAGCTCTCGCGCTCCTTCGCCTGGGGCGAGACGCAGGGCTTCATCGTCGAGCAGTTCTCCGCCTTCTCCGCCGACATGGCCTCGTTCGCCCAGGACGCCTTCCGCGACCGCTGGGTAGAGGCCGAGGATCGGCGCGGCAAGCGCCCCGGCGCCTACTGCGCGCCCATGCCGCTCTCGCGCCAGAGCCGCATCTTCATGACCTTCGGCGGGCGGATGAACTCCGTCATCACCCTGGCCCACGAGCTGGGGCACGCCTACCACAACAAGGTCATGCTCGAGCTGCACCCCGCCCGGCGCGGGATCACCAGCAGCCTCGCCGAGACCGCCAGCACCTTCGCCGAGTCGCTGGTGCGCTCGGCGATGCTGGCCAACGCCTCGGACGCTTCAGAGAAGCTGGCCATCCTCGACCAGGACCTGGGCGACGCGATGAGCTTCCTGGCCAACATCCCTGTGCGCTACGACTTCGAGCGCGCGCTGCACGCGCTGCGGGCGAAGGGGGAGCTGGACCCGGAGACCCTGAGCGAGCGCATGGTCGCGCTCCAGCGGGAGTGGTACGGCGAGGGTCTGGGCGCGGCGAACCCGGTCTTCTGGGCTGACAAGCTGCACTTCTACATCCCTGACACGCCATTCTACAACTTCCCCTACACCTTCGGCTTCCTGTTCAGCAGCCTGGTGAACATCCGCGCCATGCGCGAGGGCAGCCGCTGGGCGCAGGGCTATGTGGACCTGCTGCGCGACACCGGCTCCGGCCCCGCGGAGATCCTGGCCATCAAGCACCTCGGCGTGGACCTCGAGGACAGCGCGACCTGGCAGCCGGTGCTGGCGCGCATCGAGGAGCGGCTCGAGCTGTACGAGCGGCTGGCGATGGGGAAGGGCTAGATTAGCTAGCTTCGGCGGAGAGGGTCAGACCGCCCGCGCTCGGGTAGGTGCGGGCGGCATGGGCCTGGGACCCTGCGTCAACCCCCGCCTGCAGCGCTGGGTCGGCGGCGGCCGACCCTCGATCTCAGTGGGGCGCGCTGTTCGGGGGCTTGGGCGTCGCGGCGCTGGCGCTGGCGCTGCTGCTGCTCGCGGGAGCGGGGGCGGAGGGCGCCGGCTCGAAGTCGTCGAAGTTCGCCCAGTCGGCTTCGGCCTGTGCCGTCGTGCTGGTGCTCGTTGGGGCGCTGGCGCTGGAGGTGGCTCTGGGAGCGGCAGCCGTGCCGTTGGTGAAGGGTTCCCAGTCGTCGTCGGTGGCGCTCGCGTGGGTGGGCGCTGGCGCGCTGGCGCTGGCGCTCGTGCTGGTGCTCGTGGGGGCGCTGGCGCTGGAGGTGGCGCTGGGAGCGGCAGCCGTGCTGTTGGTGAAGGGTCCCCAGTCGTCGTCGGTGGCGCTCGCGTGGGTGGGCGCTGGCGCGCTGGCGCTGGC
>CAZKWG010000096.1:11876-15142 GCA_964556105.1 uncultured Enterobacterales bacterium
GCTCGTGCTGGTGCTCGCGGAGGCGCTTGCGCTGCTGCTCGCGGAGGCGCTTGCGCTGCTGCTCGCGGAGGCGCTTGCGCTGGCGCTGGCGCTGGCGCTGGAGGGTGGTGGAGGAAGGAGGCTCGGGACCTTGGCCGGGGAGGAGCTGGATGGGGGCGGGGGGAGCAGCGTGGAGAATGGGGAGGAGCCGCCAGCGCTGGCCGCGGGTGCCTTCGGAGCCTTCTTGCGCTTGGGTGGACCGTTCATTCGATAACGGGTCACGTCCTCTTGGAGCTGCTCGATGTACCCGACGATCTGCTCGCTGGTCAGGCGGAAAGATCCGACGGGTCGGACCCTCGCGCTCGTGTTGACCTTGGAGGCCTCTCTGAGCGTCGCGAGGTAGGCCTGGCCGACCTCGCTATCGAGCTGCCGGAACACATCGTCTCGCGCCGGAACCTGTCGGTTCTCCAGATCGGTCAGGCGTACCTTCAGGTCGAATGCTGCTTTGTTCAGCCTGGCCAGCCGCTCGAGGACGCCGTTGGAGGCTCCGGTGTGCTCGTCGTTCCGGTCAAGCGCTGCCTGCACGACCGGGTACAACTTCTGAACGGCCTCCCAGCGGGCGCGCTCCCTGGCGCTCGCCGTCGCGCTCAGCTTCGAGAAATGGGAGCCTGCCTCCTTGAAAGACAGCGCGATCTCCGTCTCCGTTGGGAGGGGCGCGCCGGTGCCCAGCTTCTGGTGCGCCAGCTCGATCTCGTGGCAGAAAGCATCGAACTCTTTGGCGTGAATGTCCTCGACATAGTCCGGACGGCCCCCCCCTGCCTGCGCCGCGTGCGTCGCCTCGTGCTCGATGGTGTTGATCAGGTTCCCGACCTGTCCGTCCATGATCCACCGGGTGATCCAGTCCTGGTGGATGTAGATGCGCACAGGTTGTCCTGTGTCGTACCCGCCGACCGTGGCCCCATAGTGGTTGTCGTTGCCGACCTGCGACGGATGAACGACGGTGGTGTAGGTGTCCGTGGCGAAGAGCGCGAAGGTCGTTCCATGGGCAGGGCGGTAGTGAGCGCGCACCGCATCCAGGACCCCCTGGAAGTTCTTCTGTTGGACCATGGTCTGGAGCGCGAGCATGCTCAGACCGCCAGATGCTGATCCCGACCCCCCAGAGCCCGAGCTGCTGGAGGACGGCCCCATCATCGCGCTGAGCATCGTCGGCGCGCTCGTCGGCGCGCTCGTCGCCGCCGCCGCTGCGGCCGACGACGAGGACGACGGCGAGGATGAGGAGGCGGACGAGGCGGACGACGAGGACGACGAGGACGGCGTCGGCGCGCTTGTCCCCACCGTCGAGGTGAGGGCCCCACTCAACACGGGGTCCACCAGCCCGCTGCTCAGATGATCGGGCCCAGAGCTTGTGGACGTGTTGGTTTGAGCTTCATGTACCGCCTTGGCGGACGTGTGCGCCATACATTGGCCTCGCGGAGATAGAGCGGACAGATGTTCGCTCTATACCTCGCGCCACTCTATGACTCATGCGGTTGTCAGACGCTGGTCGGATCGACCCCGTGGGCCCGCAGGAGCGCCAGCAGGCGATCCCGCTCCGCCTCAGCCGACTGGGCGCGCTGCGCCGCCTCGTCGGCCAGCTCGGCGCCGGTGGGCAGCAGGGTCCCGTCTGGCCGCACGAAGCGCAGCCAGCCCGACTCCATGTTCTGGTAGGTGCCCTCGTGCACCTCGAGCCGCAGCCCGAGCACGTCGCTCGTGTAGGCGCCCGCGGCGTCGGGCTGCACCCGCTTGTAGGTCAGCGTGTGCGTGTCGAGGCGGTACGCCTCCAGGCGCCCGTCGAGCGGGTCGAAGAGGTAGTACTCCGAGACCCGCATCGCGCGCGCGTAGATCCGCATCTTCTCGCCGCGGTCCACGGACTCGGTGCTGTCCGAGAGCAGCTCGATCACCAGATCGGGCGTCCGCTCCTCTTGCCAGGCGACCCAGCTCTTGCGGCGGCGGTCGTTGGTGTCGAGCACGACGAAGAAGTCCGGTCCTCGGAAGTCGTTCTTTTTGACCTGACGCTCGCTGTAGTAGATCGCCATGTTGCCGCCGACATAGACGTCGCGACGATCCGCCCAGTACAGACGCAACAGCTCGATGAGCATGTGCATCTGGAACAGGTGCACATCCGATTCCATCGGTGGCCCAAAGTCGTAAGGGAGCTCATCCTCGCCCGGCGGGACGACCGGGACGTCGGGGACAGCCTTGAGGGCGAGCAAGCTCATGTCCATACAATAACCTCACGAGAAAACGCACGGCAGTCTCTCCTGCCATGCGCTCCCACTCAGAGGCTCTGGGGCTCGAACGCTCAGGCGCTCAGGCGCGCCCGCGCGAGATCGGCGGCCTTCTGCGCCAGCCGGAAGGCCAGCGAGTTGCCGTCGACCTTCGCCATCTCGGACTCGGCGGCGCTCAGCGCGCTGGCGGCGGCGGTCTTGTCCACGCCCGCGCCGTCCTCGCACAGCTCCACCACCAGCGTCACGCGATCCGGGCCGACCTCGGCGAAGCCGGGGCCGACGACGAAGCGGCGGGTGCCCTGAAGCGCCTGCGGCTCCTTGTCCAGCGTGAGCTGGCCGTTGGCGTCCACGAGGGTCACCACGCCGGCGCGGGTGAGGGTCAGCGTCGCGGCATGCCGCGGGAGGACGCCCATCTCGCCGAGCCAGCCCGGCGCCTGCACGCGGTCTGCGGTGCCATCGAAGGCCTTGCGCGAGGGCGTGACGATCTCGACGGTGAGCGACATCAGGCCCCCTCGGCCAGCTTCTTGCCCTTGGCCACCGCCTCGTCGATGTTGCCGACCAGGTAGAAGGCGTCCTCGGGCAGGTTGTCGTGCTTGCCCTCCAGGATCTCCCGGAAGCTGCGGACCGTGTCGTCCTTCTCGACGAACACGCCCTTCATGCCGGTGAACTGCTCGGCGACGTGGAAGTTCTGCGAGAGGAACTTCTGGATCTTGCGCGCGCGCTCGACCAGCTTCTTGTCGTCGTCGGACAGCTCGTCCATGCCGAGGATGGCGATGATGTCCTGGAGATCCTTGTAGCGCTGCAGCACGCGCTGGACCTCGCGGGCGACCCGGTAGTGCTCCTCACCGACGACGGCCGGCTCGAGGATGCGGCTGGTCGAGTCGAGCGGGTCCACGGCGGGGTAGATGCCGATCTCGGTCAGCTTGCGGCTGAGCACCGTGGTGGCGTCGAGGTGGGCGAAGGCCGTGGCCGGCGCCGGGTCGGTGAGGTCGTCGGCGGGCACGTAGATGGCCTGCACCG
>CAZKWG010000097.1:0-15021 GCA_964556105.1 uncultured Enterobacterales bacterium
GTGCCCCATGCCTCGCCGCAGCAGACAGGCGCAGCGCTCGTCGCGGGCCAGCCCCAGGGTGCGCGCGTGGGCCTCTCGACAGGAGCGGGCATGAGACCTCCAGGGGACCTCGTCACGCGTGGATCCTGTCACGCGTGGATCCTGTCACGCGTGGATCTTGGGGGACGGCCAGCTCTGGGGCTGCGCCGCCTCCAGCCTCCGCGCCGCCTGGCTCAGCGTGCCAACCAGCTGAAGAAAGGCCGGGATCTCGAAGCGCAGCGTGACGACGCCGACGGTCAGGTGAACGTGACCGCAGGCGCAGGCGTCCACCTGGATGTTGGACGTGTGGAGGAGCGGGACGCGGTGTGGATCTTGGGGGTGCATGTAGACTCCTGTAGAGAGGGCGGTCAGCTGGCGGTCAGCGTCGCCGAGCAGCGCGTGAGGCCGATCGCTCAGACGCCGATCCGCCGCCAGCCAGCCAGCCGCGGTGACGCTCCGCGGGTTCGTGGAGACGCCGACCGCCGCGCCGGGTCTCGATGGCGCGGCCAGGCAGCGGGATCAGCAGCGGGATCAGCAGGGTCTCCTGCGTGGGGCCGAGCTGGGGTTGGATCCGGGAGGGGGCGATCGCGTTCATGGGCAGCCCTGGGCAGAGAGGTCGCGGGCGCCGAGCGGGCGCGTGGTGGAGGGTCATTATTGAAATTGATTATCATTTTCATTTTTAGGCGTCAAGCATGCGCTGACGTGCTGGCGCTGAGGCGAGCGCTGGCGCTGACGGACTCGACCGCGGCGCGGACGCTCCCCGCTCGATCGCGAGAGGCCCTGCTCGACGCTCCCGTGCTCCCCAAAAAAATGTTGCTGTCAATTCGATCTTTGCAGACGATCCCGGACTTGACGTGCAACGTTGAACGGCAATACCGATGGGCCATGTCTCAGCGCAAGATCGAGATGACCTGGCGGTGCTCCGCATGCGACACCGTGAACCTCGGCCGTCACAAAGTCTGCCAGTCCTGCGGCGATCCCAAGGACAAAGACGAGAAATTCGAGATGCCCTCGGACACGCGGGCGGCCGCGACGGTTCGGGATGGGTCGCTGCTCAAGCTGGCGCACGCGGGCAAGGACTGGCTATGCCAACAATGCGGAGCCAACGTAAGCGCCACCCTCGACGCATGCACGCAATGTGGCGCGAACCGGCAGGTCAGCCGCCCGCCATCCCCCGATCTGCCTCCGGATGCTCCTCCGCCGGGCCCCGACCTGAGCGGATGCGCGCCCGTGGTGTTCGCCTTCTTCGCGATGGCGATGGCCGTCCTGCTCATGGGCGCTGTCGCCACCTGGTGGTCTGAACGCCCCCGCGAGGTCCACGTCAGCGCGCTGTATTGGACCACCAGCGTGCTCGTCGAGCGATACACCGCGGTCGCGCACGAGGGCTTCGAGGAGGACCGCCCCTACGCGGTCACGGATCTGAAGAAGGTAGGGCAGCGGCACCACCACGACGAGGAGGTGCTCGACGGCTACGAGATCGAGCACTACACAGAGCGGGTCCCCGACGGCTACGACCAGGAGCCTTACCAGACGCAGGTCCCATGCGGCGAGACCTGCGAAGACCTGCCCGAGACCTGCACCGAGACCTGCACCGGCGACGACAACGGCTTCGCCACCTGCACGGAGACCTGCTCCGGTGGAGGGCAGCGGTGCACGCCCCGCTTCTGCTCGGAGACTCAGGTTCGTCAGGTCCCCCGCTATCGGGACGAGAAGCGCACCCGCAAGGTGCCGCGATACCGAAGCGAGCCGCGCAGCGCTGACTGGTTCACCTGGAAGAGCTGGGAGTGGGTGAACCATCGCACGCACAGCAAAGAGGGGTCCACCCTTCCGGTGCAGTGGCCATCGGACGCCGAGATCGCCCTGAAGCAGGGCCTCGGCGAAGGAGAGGACGAGCGCACGGACCGCTCGGGCACGTTCAAGGTGCAGCTCTCCGATGGGGACGGCCGCACCTGGTGGAAGGCGCTGCCCGACGAGGCCGCCCTGAGCCGTTACCCCGAAGGCAGCAAGCACCGCGCGAAGATCAAAGATGGAGCGCTCGAGCTCCTCCCCGAGGCCGAGCAGCGTTGAGGGTGGCGCGAGACGACCCTCAGCCCCCTTCTCGCGCTCCACCTCCCCAGAACCCCCGCAACGCCGCAGCGTACCGCTCCGGCCCCTCCCAACAGGCGTAGTGGCGCAGGCCCGGCAGGAGCGTCAACCCCGCCCCCAGCCTCCACGCCAGGGCGCGCGCGTAGAGCACCGGCACCGACACGTCCTCCGCGCCCCACAGGCACCAGGTCGGCGCGGCAGGCCGCAGCCGATGCCCCGCCCAGAGCGGGAGGCGCCGCGCGATGGCCTCCATCCAGGCGGGATCAGCGCCAGGAAACTGCGCAAGGAAGTGGGCGCGCCGCTCCGGCGAGACGCCCAGCTCCAGCCAGCGACGCCCGGCATATTTACGATAAAAATATCGGTTGAAGGGCGCCGCCGCCGTCAGCGCCGCGGGGAGCCAGCCGAGGCCCAGCGCCGTGGAGCTCAAGGTCAGCGAGGCCACCGGGACGCGCGCGGCGATCATCGCCGCCAGCAGGCCGCCCAGGTCCTGACCGACCAGGTGGGTCCGCGCGTCCACCCAGGGCAGCAGCGGCGCCAGCAGGCGCTCGGGGCTCGGGTCCGCGACGGGCGGCGCGGCTCCGAAGCCGGCCAGATCCGGCGCAAACGTCTCCACGTCCGGCCCCAGCGCGCGGCGGACCCCGTCCCAGAGGCGCCCCGAGGTGGGCACCCCATGCAGAAAGAGCACCCGCAATCAGACCTTCGGGCGGAAGACGAGCGAGACGGAGTTGATGCAGTAACGCAGGCCCGTGGGCTTGGGTCCGTCGTCGAAGACATGACCCTGATGGCCGCCGCAGCGCGCGCACTCCACCTCGGTGCGCACCATGCCGTGCGAGCTGTCGGTCAGGTCCTTGACCCGATCCGCCTTGACCGGCCGGGTGAAGCTGGGCCAGCCCGTCCCGGAGTCGAACTTGTCGGCCGAGGAGAACAGCGCGAGCCCGCAGCCGGCGCAGAGGTAATAGCCCTCGCGGTGCTCGTCCCAGTAGCGCCCGGTGAACGCCATCTCCGTGCCGTCCTGGCGCAGCACGCGGTAGGCGTCGGAGGGCAGCAGGGCCCTCCACTCCTCGGGCGTCTTCGTGATCGGCTCGATCTTCTCCGGGTCGACGGGCAGACCCTTGAGGCCGGGCTCGAGGAGCGCGTCGGTGCGAGCGGCCTCGGACGAGCCGCAGGCGCCGAGCCCGAAGACGGTGAGCGCGAGGGCAGAGAGAGAGAAGGCGCGGCGCGTGAACATGGGAGGATCATAAACGTGTCTGGGCGCGATCGCACAGACCGCGCGCACGGTTCACGATAAGCGGCAGCGATGGCCCGCTCCCTCGTCACGCTCCTCCTGCTGCCCGGCCTCGCGGGCTGCCCGCGCTCCGATGACGCCCTGCCGGCGACGTCCCGCGCGCTGCCTGAGCAGGGCGCGCGGATCCTCCTGGACACCGGCGAGGTTCTGCTGGCGATAGACCCGGAGGGTGGAGCGGCGCTGCGCTGGGAGCCGGCGCCGGCCGCCGCGCTCTCCGAGGTGCTGGCCCGACCGCACGTCCTGCTGGGCGAGCGCGCGCTGGCCTTCGAGGGTCTGGCGCACGCCCTGCCCCTGCCCGCACGAGGCTTCGACGCGGCGCTGAGCCTGGATGGGAAGACCCTGGCGTATGCGCGCGAGGGCGCGGGCGGGAGCGCCAGCCTGCGCCTGGTCGAGGTGGACGGCGGGGGAGACCGGCCGCTGACCGACCAGGGAGCGGAGCCGCGCTGGCTCGCCGACGGGGCGCTCGTGCTGCGGGATGGCGACGCGAGCAGCGGGCGAAACGTCGTGGAGGTGCGGCCGGACGGCTCCGGGCTGCGCCTGCGCTCGGACGGAGGCGGCTACAGCGTGGACGATCTGGACGTCTCGCCGGACGGCGCGCGGGTGGTCTTCGCCGGGAGACGGGCGGGGGCAACGGCCGGAGAGACGGCGGGCGCCCTGCTGCTGGCCCAGGACGGGCAGACCAGGCCGATCTTCGAGGCGGGCTCGGGCGGGGACGTCTACAGCCCCCGCTTCTCGCCCGACGGGCAGCAGATCGGCTTCCTGGCGCGTCGGCCCAGCCGGGGAGAGGCGCGCCAGCCGACCACCCTCTACGTCCTGGGCCAGGACGGCGAGGCCCGGCCCGTGCTGGATCTGGAGGCCGCGCCCCCCAGCCTGCTCGGGCTGGGCGGGGCCACCCGCGGCGTGCGGCGCTGGGCCTGGTCGCCCGATGGCGCGCAGCTCGCGATGGTCGCCGCCATGGCGGGCGACTGCCGCGCCAACCCGGACGGGGCGCTGATCTGCGACTACGATCTGTACGTGGTGGGCGCCGACGGCGAGGGGCTGCGCCGGCTCACGGAGCTCCGGCTCGCCGAGGTGCCGGCGCTGGCCTGGGTGAACTAGATAATCTAGTCCGCCCGCTCACCAGCTCGTCGCGAAGTCCCAGGCGGCGCCCAGGCCGTCGCCGACCGCCTTGCCGGCCTCGACCGCCTTGCCGCCGGCCCACTTCGTCCCTTCCCAGGCGGCCTTTCCGGTCTCCACCGCCTTGCCGCCCACCCACTTCGCGCCGGCGACCGTGCCGTCCACCGCGGCCTGCCCGGCCTCCACCGCCTTGTTGCCGGCCCACTTCGTGCCCTCCCACGCCGCCTGCCCGGCCTCGACCGCCTTGCCGCCGGCCCACTTCCCCGCCGCCACGGTCTGGCTGCCCAGCTCCTTGGCGTTCTCCCACTGGCGGCCGATCTCGCCCTCGACCAGGTTCACGCCGCCGCGGCCCATCTGGTAGAGGCCCTGGGCGGTGTCGCCCACATAGCTCTTCGTGCTGTCCCACATGGCGCCCAGGGTGCCGCGGGTGGCGTTCAAGGCCGTCTCGCCGAGGCCCAGCAGCGCGCTCCCGCCGCCGCTCGCCGCCTTCCCCGTGCCCGAGAGCATGCCGCCGCCAATGGTCCCCATCCCGCCCAGCAGATCGCCATGCCACATCTGGTCGAGCCCGCGGCCGGTGCCGTACAGCGCCGTGCCCGCGCCGCTGTAGAGCCCGCTCCAGGCCTCGTTCGCGCTGTCCTGAAGCCCGCCAGCGGCCTCCCAGCCCGTCTGGCCGAGGCCCGTCCCGAGCTGCCAGGCGGCGTTGTTCGGCGCCATGCCCAGCCGAAACGCGCCGCCCGCGCCGGTGCGCGCGCCCTCCCAGGTGTGACGGCTCCAGTCGGGGATCGTGTCGCGATCGGACTGCACCACCCGCTTGCCGCCGGTCGCCTCGGCCACCGTGGTGACGTCGTTGTCGTCGTACATCAGGTACTTGGTGTGGCCCTCCGTCAGGCCGTTCGCGCGGTGCTCGAAGAACTGCCCGTTGATGCGGTTCTCTCCCGCGCGGTGGACGACGTCCATGTCCGTGTAGTGGTGGCGGACCCCGATGTGGCCGTCCTGGTTCTGGCCCTCGAAGCGCCAGGCGTCCTCGCGGTTCAAGCCGCCGGACTGAAAGGTCACCAGATCGCCGCGCCCCATGAGATCGGCGTTGTCGGCGGCGGCGCGCTGGGCGATGTAGCCGCCGAGGCTGTAGCCGGCCAGGGTCTGGTCACCCTTGCCGCCCGCCACCAGCGCGCGGATCTGGGCGGAGTTCGCCCCATACTGGTTGCTGCCCACCGAGGGGCCGAAGTCGGAGATGATGTCGTTGGCCAGTCCCCAGGGGTTCTCTGGGTTGGACTGGCCGGGCGTGAACGGCTCGGTGCCACGGAAGGCGGTGATCGAGCCGCGCCCCTGCGCGAGGCCCTGCTCGGTGGGGTCCAGGCGCACGGCGTAGAGCCCGGTCCTGGGATCGTTCACCTCCTGCTGCTGGCCGATATTCGAGCTGTACCCCCAGGACTCGAGCATCCGCTTCTGGGCCTGGACGCTGTCGTAGCCCTCGTCGCCGGGCTTCAGGGAGGCCCAGGTGGAGAGGTCCTGATAGGCCAGCTTGTGCGCCACGAACTCGTTGAAGAAGTCCTCGACCGGGGCGCCGGCGGGGATGCCCAGCTCGTCGCGGTGGGCCTCGACATAGGCGGGCGTGTAGCGGCTGATGTCGGTGCGCTCCTGCGGCGCGCCGAGCCCCGCCTGCGCCGCGACGGCCGCGTTGCCGCGCTGGCTCTGGGCGCCGAGGCCGGACGCGCCGAGGCCGGAGAGGTTCACTGGCGCCTGCTGCTCAGGGAGGGAGGTCTGCTCTTGGGAGGGTGCGCGCGTCTTCGCCATGCGTCTTCCGTAAGGTCCGCGGTCAGGCACGATCGACCGTAGAGATCCCAGAATTTCTCTAAAACAGGCGTGCTCCCGAAGTCCAGAATAAATCTTCCGCGCTCCTGATCTTTCGACGGGGACGCGATCGTCGCCGGTGGTGCAGGACGCGGCGCGCTCCGACACGCTGGCGCGCGGGGCGCATCTCCTAGCGCGGACGCTACCCGGAGGGAGCTATCGTCTGGCCCTGACCGTCGGAGGCGTCCTCCCCAGCGCCCGACCGAGGAGCTCGACCATGCAGCGCCGCTCACCTCTTCGCGCAACAACGCTCGCCCTCGCGCTCGCCCTCGCTGTGAGCCTCGCGGGCTGCTCTGATCAGGTGCTCAGCCCGGACAAGGCCGACGCGCCCGAGCTCCTGGTCAGCGAGGTCATCCCCACGGTGGTCACGCTGAGCTGGAGCACTATCGACCCTGAGGTGGGTTATATCGAGTACGGGCAGGACGGCGCCTTCGATCAGAGCACCCCGACCGACACCCCCGCCGACCGGGATCACAGGATCACGGTGCTGGGCCTGAAGGCCGGTGGAACCTACGATCTTCGCTCGGTCTCGATCGCGTCCGACGGCACGGAGACGGTGAGCGAGACCGTGACGGTCACGCTCGAGCCGCCGCCGCCCGCGCTCGCCCCGCTGACGGTCTCCGAGTACGACCGCGACCGGGCCGCCCCCGGCGGCTTCGTCCTGACCAGCGTGATCACCACCGAGGGCACCTGGACCACCATCCTGGACCGCGACGGCGACGCGGTCTGGTACTGGCAGGTAGACGAGGGGCTCTCCGCTTACGGGGCGCGCTTCGACGAGACCAGCCGCAGCGTCTACTTCCTGCAGGTCGATCAGCAGGGCAAGGCGGACACGGCGGGCCTGCTGCAGGTCGCCCTCGACGGCAGCGAGACCACCTTCACCCGGACCAACATGGGGCACCACGACGCCGTGCGGCTCCCCGACGGCACGGTGAGCTGGCTCTCCTACGACTTCCGGATGACCGACGTGGAGGGCGACACCCTGTTCACCGTCAGCGACGCCATCCTGGAGCTGCCCGAGGGCCAGGATCAGGAGGCGCCCGACAACCGCTTCTCCGTCTTCAACCTGAGGCCAGCCTACATTCACTGTGAGCACTTCTGGGAGGAGCTCTTCGACACGGGCGCCGTGGATTACTCCCATGCAAACTCGATCATGTACGATGCTGATCGCGACGTCTACCGCCTGATGAACCGCAACCTGGACGCGCTGATGATCATCGATCGCGCGACCGGCGACGTCCTGCACGAGATCGGAGGCGAGTACGCCGACATCGCGACCGAGGATCCGGCGGACATGTGGTCGCACGGCCACATGTCGCACGCCTGGGACGGCGGCTTCATGGTCTTCGACAACGGCGACCATCACGAGCCGAAGATCTCGCGCGTCTCGGAGTACGCGCTCGACGAGGAGGCGGGCACGCTGGAGCGGGTCTGGAGCTGGTCCGACCCCGACGAGCTGTTCATCCCCTTCTTCGGGGACGCCCAGAAGCTCACCGACACCTACTTCACCGCCTGGACCTCGTCGGGTCGCCTCCAGGAGGTCACACCGGACGGCGAGATCGTCTGGCAGGCGGAGACCGACCTCGGCATGGCGATCGGCCGCTCGATCTGGACGGACGACCTGTACGATCTGTCGGACGCCCAGACCTTCTGAGCGGGCTACCGGGCGGTGGCGGTGGCGGTGGCGTGGGCGAAGGCCCGCAGCGGACCCAGGCCGACCACCGGGCCGGCGTGGCCGAAGGCGAGCTTCTCCACCTCGCCCTCCTCGAGGCGCCCCGCCAGCAGCGCGACCGAGCTCGAGCTTTGGGCCACGTCCTCGCTGAAGGGGCGCGCGGCCGGCGTGAGCGCGCCCGCGGCGTTGGCGTTGACGGCGTCACCGAAGAAGAGCACCTTCCGCGCCAGCCAGGCCGTGCTGCCGGGCGTGTGACCCGGCACGGCGAAGGCGCGGAACTCCACGTCGCCCACGGTCACGCTGGCGCCGTCCTCCACCGTTCCGGTCACGCTGACGCCGAGATCCTGCGGCCCGAACAGGGCGCCGACCGGGCTGGCAGACGCGATCCTGCCCTCGAGGAGGGCCACGTCCGCCTGGTGGGCGTAGACCCTCGCCTTTGGGAAGCTCGTGCAGCCCCCGGCGTGATCCGGGTGGCCGTGCGTCAGGAAGATCGCCTGCACGGCGTCTGGCCCGAGCCCGCGGGCCGCCAGCGCGGCGAGCACCGGCCCCTGCTCGGACGGGTTCCCGCAGTCGATCAGCGCCACCTGTCCCGCGGCGACGTCTACGATGTAGGCGGAGACATAGGTGTCCTTCACCAGCGTCACGCCCGACGCGACGCTGAGGCCGTCCTCCAGCGGGCGCATGCCGATGAATTCCTTCGCCACCACCGCGCCCAGCGCGACGACGAGGACGAGGAGGACCACCCCGATGAACTTCAGCAGTCGGACCATGGCGCGCTCTCCTGGCGGCGGGTGTTCGGACGATCAGCCCAGGATGTGAGCGTTGAGCTTGTTGCCGTCGAGATCGCGGAAATAACCCGCATAAAAGCCTTCTCCGCGCGGACCAGGCGGCCCTTCGTCCGAGCCCCCCTGCGCGATGGCCTGCTGGTAGACCGCGTCGACCTGCTCGGGATCGCGGGCGCTGAGCGCGATCATCACGCCGTTGCCCACGGTGGGCGCGTTGCCGTCGTAGGGGCGGGTGATCGCCAGCAACGCGCCGCCCGAGGGCTTGCCCCAGGCGATGAAGCCGTCGAACTCCATGACCCGCCCGCAGCCGAGCACAGCCAGCACGGCGTCATAGAAGCGGGCCGCGCGCTCCAGGTCGCGCACCCCGATGGTCACGTAGCCGATCATGCTGCTACCCGTCTCGCTCGCGCTCATCGTAGGGCCTCCACGCTGGAAAAAGTTGCTCTATCTCCCTCTCTCGGCACCGGCGAACCTGCCGTGTTAGCGAGAGCCGATGAGATCGACCCATCTCCACGACGAAGACCTGAAGGGCGTCCTCAACCCGGATTTTCTGGCGTTGGGGCTCGGCGGCACGAACATGATGGCCATGCTCTGGAGCGTGGCCATGGGCCGGAGGGCCGTGGGCGTCGAGCTGCGCGGTGACCCCTTTCTGGGCGTTCACTGGAACATCCGCGTCGACCTCTACCATCAGCTCGGCCTCATCGATCAGATGATGATGGAGCGCTACGGCGCCGACGGCGTGCCCCGCCGCGCCAACGGCGAGATCTTCATCCTGGCCGACCTGTTCTACAGCTTGAAGACCATCGCGGGCGACATCGTCGCCGACGAGATCATCGACGGCTTCGATCAGCGCCAGCACATCGTCGGCACCATCCATCACGTCGAGTTCATCGACGACCGCTGGCGCGACGGCGTGCCGAACCGCGTCGTCACCATCCTCACGCCGCCGAAGCCGCCGGAGACCCCGGATCCATCGAAGATCCGCACCGACATCTACGACGTGCTGGACGGACCCTCGACCTTCCAGGCGGGCGCGGCCTCGATCCTCGTGCTGCTGCGCCGCTACCTGGAGCGCATCGAGCACATGGATCTGGAGAGCGGGCGCGAGCCGCGCGTGCGCCTCTTCACCCGCCACCGGGTCGTGACCGCCGAGGGCGACGGCTTCCTGCCGCAGGAGGACGGCCGGCTGGCGGTGCGCGTCGAGGCGCTGCAGGAGTTCGACTTCAAGGGGAAGTTCGTCCGCGTCCGCAAGCCGGGCAGCGCGCTCATCGACATCGGCGTGCCCGAGCTGTTCATGATCGCCCAGGGCTTCCACAGCACCGACGCCGAGCGGCTCGGCTTCCATCAGGAGGACGTCGAGGTCGATCATCAGGACGGCCGCGGCCCGGTGGTCGCGCAGGCGGACTTCCTGGCCGGGCTCATCGAGGTGCTGGTGGGCGGCCGGCTGCGGCGCCGCATCTCCTCGGAGTTCGACAAAGAGGGCAAGGAGTTCTGGGTCCGTCAGATCGCCGTGGGCCACGAGGACGATCCGGAGGTGGGCTGGGTGCTGGTGCAGGTGCCCGACTTCAAGACCTTCGACCCCATCGAGGCGGGCCTCCTGCCCGCGGGCACCGATCCGGCCTCGCCCGAGTACTTCGCCGCCTACCAGAACCTCGTCTACGACTTCTACATCGAGCAGTCCGCCGACGTGCTCGAGCTGCCGCGCAAGGATCTGGTGAACGTGCAGATGGTCTACGGGCCGAAGCTGTTCAGCCTGATCGAGCGCGTGGGCGCCGACGCGCAGATCGCGAAGAACGGCGTGGTCGGCGGCGACTCCTTCGGCAACGGCCACTTCCTGACCAGCGGCGGCGCGATGACCGGCATGGTCGGCCACAGCTCGCGCGTGCTGCGCTACTGGCAGGCCCGCGACCAGGGCCAGTCGCCCGAGCAGGCCATCCGCCCGCTGGCCGAGGGCATCAAGGAGGACACGCACGCCTGGCTTCGCGTCAGCGCCCAGGAGTACAGCGAGGCCGCTCCCATCAACTTCGGGGCGGAGCGCATCCAGGAGATCGCGCGTCTGAGTGGAATCGACCCCAACGCCCGCGCGCACGCCATCGACGCCTCGCGCCGCAAGCGCCACTCCCTGCTGCCCCTCGACCCCTCGGACTGGCGACGCCTCTTCCTGCGCAACGGCCGCGTGCTCTCCGCCCCGCTGCCCGAGCTGCACGCCATGCACCCCGCCCTGCGCGCCCAGCGCTCGAAGAAGCGCGGCGCTCGCGTGGCGGTGGCCTATGTCGCGCCCTTCCTGCTGCCGACGACCATCCGCTTCGTCCAGTCGGTCCTCGGCCAGCCCGGCGTGCGCATGGGCCTGATCACTCAGGATCCGCTCGACCGCCTGCCGCAGGGCCTGCGCGACCGGCTCCAGGGCGAGGTCCGGGTCTTCGACGCGCTCGATCCCGATCAGATCGCCGAGGCCGTGCGCGGGCTCGAGCCGAAGATCGGCCAGCCGGACCTGCTGCTGGGCACGTTGGAGCACGTCCAGGTGCCGCTGGCGCAGGTGCGCGAGCGCCTGGGCATCCCCGGCATGGGCGAGGAGGTGGCTCGGAATTTCCGGGACAAGGCGCACATGAAGGAGATGCTGGCCGCCGCCGGCCTGCCCGTCGCCCGCCATCGGCTCATCGACAGCGCCGCCGCCGGCATGATGTTCGCCCAGGAGGTCGGCTATCCGCTGGTCGTGAAGCCGCCGGAGGGCACCGGCGCCGCCTCGGTCTTCCGCGTCCACCACGAGGGCCAGCTCCGCGCCCTCCTGGCCAACCTCGCGCCACGTCCTGGCCACCCGCTGCTCTGCGAGGAGCACATCGACGGCCAGGAGGGCACGCTGGAGGTCATGAGCATCAACGGCGTCCCCGCCTGGTACTCGGCGACGCGCTTCAGCCCGGGGCCGCTGCACGTGCTGGAGAACAGCTGGATTCAGTGGACGATCACGCTGCCGCGCGAGGTCGATGACCCGGCCGACGCCATGGTCCGGCGCATGGGCTTCAAGGCCCTCAGCGCGCTGGGCATGGGCTCGGGTTTCTCCCACATGGAGTGGTTCCGCCGCCCGGACGGCTCCGTGGTCCTCTCCGAGCTCTGCGCCCGCCCGCCCGGCGCCCAGATCGTCTCGTTGATGGGCCTCGCGCACGGGGCCGACATCTACCGCGCCTGGGCCAACGCCGTCGTTCATGGCCAGTTTGCGCCGATCCCCCGCACCCACGCCTCTGGCGCCGCCTTCCTGCGCGGCCAGGGCAAGGGCAGCCGGGTGATCGCCGTCCACGGGCTGGACGAGGTGCGCGCCGAGCTGGGCGCCACCATCGTCGAGGTCGCCCCGCCTCGCCTCGGACAGCCTCGCAGCGACTCCCCCGAGGGGGAGGGCTACGTGCTGGTGCGCCACCCGGAGACGGCCGTGGTCGAGGCCGCGCTGAAGCGCATCATCACCCGCGTCCGGGTCGAGCTGGGCTGAGCCCGCTGCTCCGAGAGCGCTACTCCGAGACGGTGTAGCGGTCGATGATCTCGCCGATCTCCGCCCGGTTCGTCTGCGTAGCGCTGGGCGGCTCCTCCTCGAGCAGGTCGGAGATCTGCTGGGTGAGGAGCCGGTGCCGCTGCGAGAGCACGTGCGCCATGCCGGCCACGAGCTTGTAGGCGGCGAGGCTGCCCTGATCGAGCAGCTCGTCGAAGTCCGCGCGCCGGAAGCGGAAGACCGTCAGCGGACCGCCGGCCCGCACCGTCGCCGAGCGCGCCGAGCCGTCCAAAATGGCGATCTCCCCGAAGCAGGCCCCCGCGTCGAGCTGGGCGATCTGCCGCGAGGCGCCCCCGGGCATCGCCTTGACCACCTCCGCGCGGCCCTCGAAGATCACGTACCAGGCGTCGCCCTCGTCGCCCTCCCGAAAGACGATCTCGCCGCCTTCCAGGCGTTTTACGCCCATGATACGCACGATCTCGGCCAGCTCGGCCTGATCCAGGTCACTGAACAGGGACGTGGAGACGAGGAAGTTGAGGACGTTCTCCAGCGAGATCGGCTGATCCATGCGGCCTTCCTGAGGTGAGGACGAGATCTCGGATATCACGCTGGCGCGCCGCTGGCGCTTGACACGGCCCACCACCGGGCCTAATCCATCCAGCGACATGCACCACGCCTCCTCGAGCGTCGTCCCGATCTATCTGGCGTTGCTCGCGCTGCTGGCCGTCTTTGGGCTGCACCGCCTCCGGATGACCCGGCTTTACCTGCGCTCGCGAGACCGCGCGCCGCGCGCGCCCGAGGCGCCGCCCCTGCCGCCCACGGTCACCGTGCAGCTGCCGGTCTACAACGAGCGCAACGTCATCGAGCGCCTGATCGACGCCACCTGCAACCTGGACTGGCCGCGGGAGCGCCTGCAGATTCAGGTGCTGGACGACAGCACCGATGACACGGTGGAGGTCGCGCGGGGCGCCGCCGCGCGCTGGCGGGCGCGCGGGGTGGACATCGAGGTGCTGCACCGCGAGGACCGCAGCGGCTACAAGGCTGGCGCGCTGGCGGCCGGGCTGAGCACCGCGAAGGGCGAGCTGATCGCCATCTTCGACGCCGACTTCATCCCCACACCGGACTTTCTCACGCGGACCGTCCCCCACTTCGCCGCGCCGCGCGTGGGGATGGTGCAGGCCCGCTGGGGTCACTGCAACGAGGACCAGAACCCGCTGACGCGCCTGGCCGCCATCCTGCTGGACGGGCACTTCGTCATCGAGCACACCGCGCGCAACCGCAGCGACCTGTTCTTCAACTTCAACGGCACGGCCGGCGTCTGGCGGCGCGCCGCCATCCAGGACGCGGGCGGCTGGGCCCACGACACCGTGACCGAGGACCTGGACCTCTCTTATCGGGCGCAGCTCAACGGCTGGCGCTTCGTCTATCTGCTCGATCTGGTCGTGCCCTCCGAGGTCCCTGCGACCATGGCGGCCTACAAGAACCAGCAGCACCGCTGGGCGAAGGGCTCCATGCAGACCGCGCGCAAGCTGCTCTTCCGCCTCTTGCGCAGCCCGCTGCCCCTGCGCGTCCGCCTGGAGGCCGCCAGCCACCTGACGATGAACCTGGCCTATCCGCTGGTGCTGGTCGTCGCGCTGCTCCTGCCCTGGACCCTGGCCGCGCGGGACCTGCGCGAGCCCGGAGCCCTCTGGGCGCTGGACCTGGCGCTCTTCGGCGTGACCATGGCGTCGAACCTCAGCTTCTACGGCCTCACGCTGCGAGAGGTCTGGCCCCAGGGCTGGCGAGCGCGCCTGCCCCGCCTGCTCGGCACCCTGGTCCTCGGCGTGGGCATGGCCCTGAACCAGACCCTGGCGGTGCTGGAGGGCCTGTTCGGCCAGGACCGCACCTTCGTGCGCACCCCGAAGAGCGGCGACGTCGATCGCGCCAGCGCTGAGCGCGGGGCGCGCGCCCTGGTCCGCCGCTACACGCCGCGGGTGGGCTGGACCGCCTGGGGCGAGCTGGCCCTGGCCGCTTACTATGGCGCCGCGATCGCCCTGGCCCTGCGCGACGACCACTGGACCAGCGTTCCCTGGATGCTCCTCTTCTTCCTGGGCTTTGCGCTGGTCAGCCTGGGCTCGCTCCTCCCCGGCCTGCTCGACGGGCGGCGCGACGAGGACGGGCCGATTGAGGTCGTCGTCGAGGGTCTGAGCCGCTGAGGCGGGGGGCCGTGGGGAGCCTGCAGGTCCGGGTCCTCGATCGACACTGAACATATGCGGACAGATTATGTCCGCATGATTTTGACTGTCTGGGCAGCGTCCGCTAAAGTGTAAAGACCAAACGGGAGCTGCGAGCCATGCCCCAGAATCTTCTGGAACCCGCGTTCTTCGACACCATCTGGACGATCTTCGTGGTCGGCGCGCTCCTCGTCGCCGCCGGCCTCAGCCTGATCGCCCTGCCCTGGCGCGAGCGCGAGATCCGCAAGGTTCACGATACCGCGTTGGCGCTCTTTGCGCCGCGCGATCTCGTGCCCGCAGGCGCCCGAAGCCGTCGCGTCGCGAGGCGCTGATCGGCGAAAAACAGTTCTCCGCAAGGAGATAGGCGAGACGCACCAGACCCCGAACACGCCCCACCTCATGCTGGAGAGGGTGGAGAACCGTGGGTGCGTCCCCCGGGAACGGACGTGGAACACCCGTTCTCGAGATTCGAGAGAGAGAGGCAACAAGAGAGAGGCACGGCGGAGGAGGGAGCAGACCCC
>CAZKWG010000098.1:0-1091 GCA_964556105.1 uncultured Enterobacterales bacterium
GGGGGTGCCGGCCGATCGCCAGGTCGGCGATCAGGCGGACGGCGTCCCGCACGTCGCGGCGCGGCGAGCTGTCCTCCGGCGCGCCCAGCTCGATCGTGCCGCCGGCCCGCACGCGGGCGCCCAGCAGTCCGCCGGCCTCCCCGTGCGCGTGCCGCGTCGCCAGCGCGCGGGAGAGGGCGATGCTCAGCGAGAGCACCCGGTGCGCCGGGACCGGCGCGAGCTGGGTGATCAGCGTGCTCGCCATCTCGACCTGCACAGCGGCGGTCGTATCGGACAGGTCAAAGGGGCTCTCAGTCTCCATGGTCTCGAAGTCCGCGTCGGCGTGTCGGCTCGGCGCCCCGAGGCGCGGTGGATGGTTCGGTAACCCGTCCAGGAATCGCCGCGCGGCGTCCGGATGCGGGGCCCGCGCCACACGGGCGCGGAGCGACTCGATAGCGCGGCTGCGCCGGCTGCGGGAGAGGCGGTCGAGCGACTCGCGCAGCAAAGAGCGGCCATCTTCCTCGGCGATCAGCACAGAAAAGTCATCGAGAATCTCTGGCTGCCCTCGGTCGAGCAGCGCGGCGGCCACCCGGCTCTCGCCGCCGCGGATCAGCGCGCGCAGCTTCGTCAGCGCCGGGCCGGGCAGCGGGCTCCACCCGCGCAGGATCAGCAGCGCGGCGTCGATGTCCCCGCACTGAATCGCCGCGTCCAGCACGATCTCGCGGTCACGGGTCGAGATCAGGTCCAGCGCCTCGAAGCGGCGCCTCGCCCCGACCCGCAGGAAGGCCTCGGGCAGCGCGCCCGTCGGGCCGCTCGCCGTCCTCACCAGCGCCAGCCGACCGCCCACCCAGGTGAAGCCGGGGTTCTCGTGCAGCTCGCGGCGGGCGACGGCCCACCAGCGGTCGAACTCCGCCTCGGGGAGCAGATCGCGGCCCACCACCCAGCGGCGCACCGCGTCTACGTCCAGCGCCTCCCCGATGTCCTCCAGCAGCAGCGTCATCGCCCGCGCCGGGTCCAAGGCCACCAGGTCCGCCAGCGCCGCCTGCTCCGAGACCGAGCGGCTCAGGAAGCCGCCCGGAACGCACAGTCGGAACTCCTCGATCAGCGTGGCG
>CAZKWG010000098.1:1101-15015 GCA_964556105.1 uncultured Enterobacterales bacterium
CTCGCCAAGGCGCTGATCAACAAGCCCGATAGCCTCCGCGTCGGGATCTTCCCACGCGACGGCGATCCCGGCGCCGCCTTCATCCACGTCCTCCACCACGGCAAAGCCGAGGTAGGAGCGGTAGAGCACGTCGCCAGGCTGAAGGCCGGAGATGTCGCGGATGAGGTTCATACGACTCCGGGGCCGTATAGCACAGCCGGGGCTGTGCTGGACGAGGTGAGCGGTCATTATCCCCCGCGAGGGAGCCCGCTGCACGAGGTCGTGATGGCCCTTCCGGGCCACGCGGGACTCCGTTGCGTTGAACGCCGCAGGTGGCGCGGTGAGCCTTCGGCGCGATCCGGGTACGGCCGACGTCTGGCGAGGGTGCGCGCGTCGCGGCGGACGGGCGCGCGCGCGGTGGCTATGGATCTGGCATGTTCACCGCAGCGGCGCCCCCCCACGAGATCCGCGACCCCATCCACGGCGTCATCCGCGTCAGCCCCGCCGAGCTGGCCGTGATCGAGCACCCCTTCGTGCAGCGCCTGCGCGGCATCCGCCAGCTCGGCTTCTCTCAGCTCCCGTTCCCGGGCGCCACCCACACCCGCTACGCCCACTCGCTCGGCGCCCTCGAGCTGGCGGGGCGGGCCTTCGACGCCGCGCTGTCGGGGGCCGAGCTGTCTCGCGAGCGGCGCGAGGCCTTCCGCAGCGCCCTGCGCCTCGCCGCCCTCTGCCACGATCTCGGCCACCCGCCGTTCTCGCATGCCGTCGAGTTCGCCATGCCCTCGCTCCGCGCCGTGGGCGTCTCCGCCTACGACCCGGCCCTGGTCGCGCATCGCCTGGACAGCCGCGCCAGCCACGAGGACTACACGATCGCCATCCTCACGGGCTCGTCCCTGGCCGACACCATCCGCGCCGGCTTCCCCTTCGACCCCCTGCACATCGCCGCCCTGGTCAGCAAGGAGGTCGCGCTCCCTCCGGGCGACACCTTCTTCGCCGAGGGCGGCTACGATTACCGCAGCCTGCTCTCGCAGCTCGTCAGCTCCGAGCTGGACGTGGACCGCCTCGACTACCTGGTGCGCGACTCCTACTTCACGGGCGCCACCTACGGGAACATCGACACCGGCTGGCTGATCAGCCACCTCTCGCGGCACGTGGACGCCGCCGGCCATGTCCTGCTCGCGCTGGACCACCGCGCCATCTACGCCTTCGATGACCTGATGATCGCCCGCTTCCACATGTTCGTGATGGTCTACTTCCACCAGAAGTCCATCGCCTGCGAGGTCATGCTCCAGCGCTACATGGAGGCCGAGGACTGCGACTATCGCCTGCCCGCCGACCTCGACGGCTATCTGCAGCACGTCGACGACCTGCTCGCCGCCCACCTGCGCCACGCGAAGAACCCCTGGGCCCGCGATCTGGTCTCCGGGCGTCTGCTCCGCGTCGCGCTCGAGGTCCACGGCACCCCCGGCGAGGTCCACGTCGAGCCCCGGCGCCGCCTGCTCGAGGCCGCCGGCATCCCCGCCATCGCCACCACCTCGACCGGCGCCGTCTTCAAGCCCGAGAGCGAGGCCGCCCCGCCGATCTACGTCCTCGACCGCGGCCATGGCCGGCCCGAGCGCGTGATGAAGCTACACGAGGCCACCCGCCTCTTCCACGGCTACCAGGACGCGCGCGCCATCGCGCGCCTCTACGTGCCCGGCGACCGGGTGGAGGCGGCGCGGGAGCTGTTGTTGGCGAGGAGCGGCCCTTGACGCTCCTCGAGGCGTGACTAAGAGGCTCCCATGACCCGCCTGACCGAACCCATCTGACGCGCTCTCCGGGCCCTCCGTGGCCTGGTCGCTGCGCCGCTCCTGCTCGTCCCCTTCGCGGACGAGCTTCAGAGCGGTGTGCCCGTCGTCTCCTCGCCTGAGCTCGCGACCGAGCTCGGCGTCGGGACCGGCTTTCTGTTCGTCGCCGGGATGTTCACCGCGCCGGCCCTGCTGGGCATGGTGATCGAGCCGGTCGTGCTGGCCTGGAGCGACTATCTGGACCGGCGGCGCGTGCTGGTCTTCAGCCTGCACGGCATGACGGTCTCGCTGGCGCTGTGCGCGCTGGCGCCCAACCTGCTTTGGATGTCGCTCTTTTTCGGCGTCTGGGGCGTCTTTGTCGGGATCGCCGGCGGCGTCGCGCAGGGCGCGCTTGTGCACCGCTCGCAGGAGCCCGAGCGCGAGCTGACCCGCTGGACCCTCTCCGCCGAGCTCGGCGATCTCGCGGCGCCGCTGCTCATCGCCCTCCTGGCGGGGCTGGGCTTCGGCTGGCGCGGGGCGCTGCTGGCCTCGGCGGCGGTCTCGCTCGTGATCGCGCTGGCCGTGCATCGCGCGCCGGTCGAAGCCGCCGAGGACGAGGACGACGAGGAGCTGGCGCCCATCGGCGAGGCCCTGCGGGAGGCCCTCCGAGCGCCAGGGCTGCTGCTCTGGCTGGTCGCGGTGGCGAGCTGCACGCTGATGGACGAGCTGCTGCTCATGCTCGTCGCGCTGCGCGTCGAGGCCCAGGGCGTGGCGGGGGAGGCGCAGGTCTTCACCCTCATCCTCGGCGGCGTGCTGGGCCTCGGGCTCGCGGAGCGCGCCATGAACCGCCTCTCCCCACAAACGCTGCTGATCGGATCAGCCCTGCTCTCCGCCCTGACCCTGGGCGCCTGGGTCTTCGTCACCCACCTCGCCGTCGCGCTCGGGCTGCTCTTCCTGCTCGGCGCCGCCATCGCCTTGCAGTACCCGCTGGCCAAGGCGCGCTGCTACGCCGCCTTTCCCGGTCGCCCCGGTCTGGTCAACGCGCTCGATCGCCTGCTGGGCGTCACCGAGCTCGCCGCCCCCCTGGCCATCGGCGCCGCCAGCTCCGCCTGGGGCGTCGAGGGCGCCCTGCTCGTCCTGCTGCTGCAGCCCCTCTGCGTCGGCTTCGCGGCCCTGGTGTCGCCGGCTAAATCTGCTCGACGGCCCTGATCTCGGGGAACTCCTCCATCAGCATCCGCTCGATCCCGCCCTTGAGCGTGGCGGTGCTGGAGGGGCAGGTGCCGCAGGAGCCGATGAGCTGGAGGCGGACCACGCCGTCCTCCAGGCCGCCGTAGACCACGTCGCCGCCGTCGCCGGCGATGGCGGGGCGGATCTCGTCGTCGATGAGCTGCAGGATGCGCCGCTCCAGGTCGGACAGTGAGCCGGTGGCGACCGTCGCCAGGGCCTCGTCCACCACCGCCATCTCGCCGTTCGCCAGCAGCTCGCGCAGCGTGTTCTTGGCGAAGGGCACGATCTCCGGCCACTCCGCGGACGGCACCTTGCCCACGGTGACGAAGCGCGGCGCGATGAGCACCATCTCGACGCCGTCGATCTGGAAGAGGCGCGTCGCCAGCGGGCTGTCCGCCGTGGGCTGGCCGAGGTGGTACTCGTAGGTCCCAGTCGGCACCAGCGCCTCGTCCACGCGGAACATCAGCGCGTCCGGGTTCGGCGTGGGCAACGTGCTGACGTTGATGGTGCTCGCGTGGCTGGGGATGGCGTTGGGGGTCGCGACGGTCATGTCCAAACTCTAACCGCCTCCACCTGCCGGTCGAGCCCCCGAGCGGTTAACGAAGAGGACCCCGCGCCCCCACGGGCGCCACCGCAGGAGATCGCATGTCCATCTCGTTCTCGCTCTCCGAGGAGCAGGAGCAGCTCCGTCAGCTCGCCCACGACTTCGCCCGCGACGTGGTCCGCCCGGTGGCGGCCCACCATGACGCGACCGGCGAGTACCCCTGGGACGCCATCAAGCAGGCGCACGGCCTCGGGCTGCTCAACACCCACATCCCCGGGGAGTACGGCGGCCTCGAGCTGAGCGCCCTGGACGGTCTCCTCATCGCCGAGGAGCTCGCCTGGGGCTGCACGGGCATCGGCACCGCGATCGAGGCCAACGGGCTCGCCCAGCAGCCGGTCATCCTCGGCGGCTCGGACGCGCTGAAGCGGAAGTACCTCGCCCCGATGACCGAGTCGCCCATCATGTGCGCCTACGCCGTGACCGAGCCCGGCGCCGGCTCGGACGTGCAGGGCCTGAAGACCACGGCCGTCAAGAAGGGCGACAAGTGGGTGCTCAACGGCTCCAAGATGTGGATCACCAACGCGGGCGTGGCCGACTGGTACTTCGTCGTCGCGCTGACCGATCCGGAGAAGAAGGCGAAGGGCGGCATGACCGCCTTCGTCGTCGAGAAGTCCTGGCCGGGCGTCACGGTGGGCAAGAAAGAATGGAACATGGGCCAGCGCTGCTCCGACACGCGCGGCATCACGTTCGAGGACGTCGAGGTCCCGGAAGAGAACGTGGTCGGCAAGGTCGGCGACGGCTGGAAGCTGGCCATGGCCGCCTTCGACTACACCCGGCCGGGCGTGGCGGCCGCCGCCGTGGGCCTGGCCCGCGCCGCGATGGAGCACGCCATCCAGTACTCCGGCGAGCGCAAGACGTTTGGCGTCCCCATCGCCGCCCACCAGTCCATCGCGTTCATGATCGCCGAGATGGCCATGAACATCGAGGCCGGCCGGCTGCTCTGCTGGCAGGCGGGCTCGCTGAAGGACCAGGGCAAGCGCAACACCCGCGAGGCGGCCTACGCCAAGGCCTTCTGCGCCGACATGGCGATGAAGGTGGCGACCGACGCCGTGCAGATCTTCGGCGGCTACGGCTACTCGTCCGAGTACCCGGTCGAGAAGCTGATGCGCGACGCCAAGATCTTCCAGATCTACGAGGGGACGAGCCAGATTCAGCGGCTCATCATCTCGCGGGAGATCTTCGTCCGCAACGGCTGAGCGAGGCTTCGATGAAGGTCTTCGTCACGGGGGGCACCGGCTTCATCGGCGCCAACCTCATCCGCCACCTCGTCGCCCGCGGGGACGAGGTGGTGGCGCTGGTGCGCAAGCCCAACCTCGTGCTGGAGGGCCTGCCGATCAAGCTGGTCCAGGCCGAGATCACGGACGCGGACGCGCTCGCGCCGCTCGTGCGCGGGTGCGGCGGCATCTACCACGTCGCCGGGCTCTTCGACGCGAGTCCGGGCGGCATACGCCGCATGCGCGAGATCCACGTCTACGGCACGCAGGCCCTGATGCGGGCCGCCGAGCGCGAGGGCGTCCCGCGCGTCCTCGTGTGCAGCTCCAGCGTGACCGTGGGTTTTGGATCGAAGGAGGCCCCCGGCGACGAGGACACGCCCCTCGATCCCACGGCGATCTACGGGAAGACTGGCGCGCTGCGCGCCTACCACGACACCAAGCTGCAGTCGGAGCGCATGGCCACGGGCTGGCAGGGCGTCGAGGCGGTCGTGGTCAACCCCGACTACATCCTCGGCGCCTGGGACGTCAAGCCGACCAGCGGTCAGCTCATCGTCACCATGCGCAAGAGCCCCTGGGTGCCCGTCTACCCGAAGGGCGGAAAATGTTTTCAGGACGCCGATGACTGCGCGCTCGGCCACATCCTGGCCATGGAGAAGGGGGTGCCGGGCCGGCGCTACCTGCTCGGCAACGAGAACCTCTCCTACCAGGAATTCATGACGATGGTGGCCGAGGTCACCGGCAAACGTCCGCCGATGTTCGCCCTCCCGGACCTCGCGCTGGGCCTGGCGGGCGCCCTGGGCGAGCAGCTCCTCGCCCTCGACCCGCACCGCTTCGCCGGCCTCGACCCGAACGTGCTCAGGAGCATGCGTCAGCAGCGGTACCGCAGCGGGGCGCGCGCCGCGGACGAGCTGGGCGTGCCGCGCACCCCAATCCGCGAGAGCGTGGAGAAGGCGTATCGATGGTTCGTGGACCACGGCTACTGCTGAGCCTGCTGCTGGGCTGCAAAGCCGAGAGCCTGGGCGTCGACGTGCCCCGCGGCGGGCCGGAGGCCATCTCGCAGGAGGACCTGCAGCGCGACGTCTTCGCCCTGACCGAGCGCGGGCTGGAGGATCGGACGGCGGGCACGCGCGGCGGCGACGAGGCGTTGCGTAGGATCTCCGACCGTTTTCAGCAGATGCATCTGCTGCCGGCCTTCGGCGAGGCCTACACGCGACCGGGCGGGCTGGTCTGTGGGCAGAAGGACGGGCGCAGCGAGGGGGCCATCCTGGTCGCGGCGGAAGAGCGCGGCAGCGGCGCGTCCAGCGCGGCGTCGACCGCGGCGCTGATCTCGTTGGCCAAGGCCTTCGACGTGCGCGAGACGCCCATGGACACGCTGGTGCTCTGCGTCTGGCCCGCCGAGGGTGGCCTCGCGGCCTACGCCGCCAGACCGGCCTTCCCGATGGAGAAGACGCGCAAGGTCTTCGTCCTCGGGCCGCTCAGCGGCGCCCTCGTCGAGGAGCGCGCCGCGCTGCCGAGCGGGCGCCCCTACACCCGCCTGAGCGGCACGCCCCCCGCCGAGGGCGACACGATGGACCGCCTGGACTACCGCGCGCTCGCGGAGCAGGTCCGCGCGCTCTACGGCCAGATCGCGCCCAACGGTCTCTGAGGTCTCATGCCTGGTCTCTCCCTGCACCCAGCGCTCCTCGACGCGCTCTTCGCCGAGGCCGTCGCCTGCTGGCCGCGCGAGGCCTGCGGCGTGATCCTCGGCTCCCCCGAGGCGCCCGAGGGCTGGCGCATGGAGCGCTTCGAGAACCTCCAGGACCGCCTGCACGCGCTCGACCCGGAGCGATATCCACGCGACGCGCGCACCGCCTACGCGATGGATCCACTCAAGCTCCAGCGGCGGGTGGACGCCGCGGAGGCCGCGGGCGAGGCGCTGATCGCCGTGTTCCACTCCCACCCGCAGCACCCCGCCTACTTCTCCACGACCGACCGCGTGGCAGCCTCGCCGTTTGGGCTTCCCAGCTTCCCCGAGGCGGCGCAGATCGTCGTCTCCGTGTTCGACGGCGTGGTCCACGACCTGAAGGCCTTCGGCTGGGACGCCGAGCGGGAGGACTGGCCGGAGCTCCCGGTCTCTGGCCTGCCCGATCTGCCCGGCCCGCCGCCGGGCGCCGCCGTCTACGGCGAGGTCTGAGCCCCCGGCCGCAGACGGCGCGCCAGGGCCGCCCACTCGTCGGGGCTCCACCAGCAGAAGTAGTAGCTCATGGTGACCCAGGAGAAGGGGCCCACGTTCATGAACAGGTGGATGCCCATGTGCAGGCCCACGCCGGAGAGGCCCCAGATCCACCGAGGGTCGATGCGGTTCAGGAGCGCGCGCAGGCGCCCTGGGCGGGTGCGGGTGTCGCGGTACCAGGCGGCGAGCAGGAGGATCGGCGCGCCGATCTCGAAGATCAGCGTGCCGATGGTGGCGAGCTGGGTGAGCGGGAAGACGTGGCCCACCCAGCTCATGTCGAAGCGGCGCCAGTTCGGCATCAACAAGGACTTGTAGATGGCCGTGAGGCCGCCCCAGGGCCACCAGTCCACGCCGACCTTCTGCAGGCCGGTGGCCGTGTATACCACCACCACTTGTAGCGTCGCCAGGTGGCGAGGCCAGGCGGCGACCAGGGTGTCGCTGATCCAGCGGCCGCGGCGCAGGCGGCTGTCCAGGCTCAGCGTGGCGGTGCTGTTGCCCAGCACGAGCAGCCAGATCGCGTTGGTGAGCAGGCGGTCGTGGCCCCCTCCGGCGCCCGGGTTCAGCGTGAAGAGGGCGATGAGGAGCTGATTGGTGGCGAGGTTGGTGAGCCGCCCGCCCGCCCCGAGGACCATGGCCAGCCCGCCGAGCGTGAGCAGCCCGCACAGCAGCAGGACGCCGCTCGGCGTGGGACCGCCGAGCAGGCTCATCAGCCAGTTGGCCTTGTTCGAGTGGTACCCGCCGTGCGCGAGATCCACCAGGACGATGCGGTGGACCCCGGTCAGCACCATCGGCACGATGATGTTCAGCACGCAGAGCCCGCAGGCGACGCGGAAGAGCGCCAGCGCCGTGCCCTGCTCGCGTCGCGCGACCACCGCGTCCAGCCAGCGCAGCGTGCGCCTCATGGGCTCACCTGTCCGCGCAGCGGCGCCAGGGGGATGATCTCGGCCCAGGTGACGCGCTCCGGCGGGAGATCGCCCTCGCGGAGCTGCTCCGGTGTCGGCAGCTTCGCCCGCAACATGCTCACCCGCACGGCCTGCGCGTCCGGCTCCTCGGCGGCCACCTCCCGCGCCAGCCAGCGGCTGAACAGCTTGTAGTCGGCGCGGTCCCGGTCCCAGCTCCAGTCGTTGGCGAAGGCGCGCACCCGCTCCTGATCGAGCTGCTCGATCCGCCAGGCGTGGGCGGGATCGCGGGCGATGTACAGCGGCTCCCACGCGCCCTGCGCGCTCCAGCGGACCTCGAGCGAGAGGCGGGCCGGCTCGTCGTTGAGGGTGGCGAACATCTGCCAGCCCTGTCCGGCGCCGACGGCGCGACTGTAGGGGGTAAACGGCGCGATCACCAGATCTCTCAGGTCCAAGGTGCCTTCGGCGATGGCGCGCGCTCGCTCGAGCAGGGCGGCCTCGCTCGGGAAGATCCCGGCCTCGACCAGCCAGCCACCCCAGCCGAGGATCTGGCGCCTCGTGAAGGGGTCGGTCCAGACCTCGTCGCTGCGCGCTCCCGTGGGGGCCGGGACGGAGAGCAGCACCACGGCGCAGACGTGGTAGACCACGAAGGCGACGACCAGCCGATGCCGGAGACGCGCGAGGTCCACGCCGCTCCTTTACTTTGCGTCGTCGCCGGTGGGCGCGACCTGGATGGGCTGCGAGGGCCTGGGTGGGGGCGCCGCGGCGGGCGGCGGCGAGGCGGGCGGCGCGGGCGCGGTGTTCCCGGCGGCTTCGGCGATGTCGCGCTCCCAGTCGGCGATGGCCGCCTGCAGCGCGCTGTTCTCGGCCTCGATCTGCGCCATCAGCGCGCGGGCGCGCGTCGTCTCCTGCTCCTGCGTGGACTCGCCGCGCTCCATCCGTCGGCGCCCCTCGTCCACCTCGGACTCCAAGGTGGCGGCCAGGGTCTCGACGTTTGCGGCCTGCGCGGCGATCTCGGCGGCGCGCGCGGACAGCTCCGCGGAGGGCGAGCCAGGGCTGGCCGGTCCCTCGGGCATGACGGCGCAGGCGGCGAGCAGCAGCAGGGGCAGGACGCGCATGAGGCCGCCTTATCGCGTCTTGCGCCGGACGGCCCGAAGCCGCGATACCCTGTGGTCATGGTGATCGATCCTGCAGGCTGGCCTCCCCGCGAGGTCTATCGGCTGATGACCTCGCTGCTCGTCCCGCGGCCCGTGGCCTGGACGGGCACGCGCTCGGCTCAGGGCGTGGACAATCTCGCGCCTTTTTCCTACTTCATGGGCGTCTCCTCCCGGCCACCCGGGCTGGCCATCTCCGTCGCGCGCGGCCGGGGTGGGGCGCTCAAGGACACGGCGCGCAACATCCTGGAGACGGGCGCGTTCACGGTCTCGATGACCAGCCGCGACCTGGCCGAGCCTATGAACGCGACCAGCGCGGAGCTGCCGCCGGAGGCGTCTGAGTTCGAGACCGCCGGTCTCACCCCGGTGGACGGGCTGCGCGTCGCGGCGCCCTGGCCGAGAGAGGCGCGAGCGTCGATGGAGTGCCGGCTCTGGCAGACGCTCGATCTGGGATCGACCCACCTCTTCGTGGGCGAGATCGTGCTCTTTCATGTCCGCGACGAGCTGCTGGACCAGGACGGCGCGGTCATCGCCCGCGCGCTGGACCCCGTCTCCCGGCTGGGTGGAGCCGACTACGCGACCCTCGGCGAGATCTTCTCGCTCTCCCGGCCGACGGGTGGCGGATGACGCGCTCCTTGCCCGGCGTGAGGGCGAGGCTATCCTACAGGGGCACGCTTCTGGGAGGGATGGATGCCCATCTACGAGTATCAGTGTCAGGACTGCGGCAAGGTGGTCGAGGCCATGCAGCGGATGAGCGAGGCCCCGCTGACGGTCTGCGGCGAGCTCTGCGCGAAGGGCGGCCTGGGCGAGGGGGCGCTGAAGAAGATCATGAGCGCGACCAGCATCGGCCGGACGTCGAGCGCCTACGGCGGCATGCCGATGTCCACCGCCGCGCCGACCTGCGGGAGCTGCGGGATGGCGCCCGGATCCTGCGCTACGGACTGATCGCGTCGCTCGTCTGCGCCCTGACGGCCGGCTGCGGTTCGGGGCGCTCGGACGCGACGCGCTACACCGACGCGCTCTCGCGAGAGGACTTCGAGGACGCGCGCGCGGACTGTCGCGGCATCGACGGCGAGCAGGACCGCGACGACTGCCTGCTGGCGGTGATGGAGAAGCACGGGCGCCTGTCTGAGGGCGACTGCGCCGAGATCACCAGCCAGAAGTGGTATGCGGAGTGCATGTTTTTGCTGGCGGAGCGCCAGTCCAAGGCCGGGGATCTGGCGTTGGCCCTGGACACATGCGATCGCTCCCGCTACGCGCGCTTCTGCACCTGGCACCTGGTCCAGGATCAGGTGCAGGCGACGATGAGCCTGAGCATGGCCGAGGCGGAGGGGCGCATCGTCGCCTTCAAGGGGGCGCGCGCCATCCCCGACGCCCCCTACCAGTTCTGGCTGACCCGCTTCCGCGAGCAGGGGGGCGAGGGGCGCCCGGTAGACGAGCACACCTGCGAGACGCTCCGCGACCCTGGCGCCTGTTATCTGGCGGTGGAGGGGCACGTCCGCAAGACGCTGGACGTGCTCGGGCGAGCCAGCCTGCGCACGGTCTGCGCGGCCGAGCCGGGGCGACGGGCGATGTCCAAGGGGCAGCCCTCCTGGCGGATGGGGCCGGTGGCCACGCGGGTCGAGGAGCGCTGGGTGGAGGAGCGGTGTCGATGAGCGGATTTCTGGCGCGGCGCCCGGTGCTGGTCTTCGATCTGGACGGGACCCTGGTGGACAGCGCGGGCGATATCGCCGCGGCGGTGAACCTGGCCCTCGCGGAGCAGGGCCGGCGGCCGATCAGCGAGGCGGAGGCGCGCCTGATCATCGGGGACGGGGCGGCGGTGCTGATGAGCCGGGCGCTCTCGCTGACCGCAGAGGATCCGGGCGACCATCCACGCGCCCTGAAGACCTTCCTCGCCCACTATCTGAGCGCGGTCGATGAGCGCACCCAGGTCTATCCGGGGGTGCACGAGACCCTGGCCCGCCTCGGCGCGCGCGGCCACCGCATGGGCGTCTGCACGAACAAGCCCATCGGCCCGACCCTGCGCCTGCTCGACGCGCTCGGGCTCGAGGAGCACTTCCAGGCGGTCGTCGGCGGCGACACCCTGCCCGTTCGCAAGCCCGATCCTGCGCCAGCCCTGGAGACCCTGGCCCGCCTCGGCGCGCGCCCGGAGCAGGCGACCTTCATCGGCGACAGCGCCGTGGACGTCGAGACCGCGGCGGCGGCCGGGCTCGCCATGGTCCTGGTGAGCTGGGGTTATTCGCGGGGGCAGGCCGCGGCGCTGCCCGCCGATCGGCGTGTGGATCACTTCGTGGACCTGCTCACGCTGGATTAGGGGAGCCCCATGTCGGACACCCAGGACAGCGTGGAGAGCGGATCGGCGCGGCAGGGGCGCCGGGACCGGCTGTTCATCGGGCTGGGGCTGCTCTTCGGGGTGGCGGTCACGAGCGGCGCGCTCGTGCTGCTGCTGGAGAGCGACGGCGCCGTGGACGCGAGCTCGATCACCGACGAGCAGGCGCGCGCCCTCTCCGAGCAGTCGGTGGAGTCGATCTCGCCGGACGCCATGCCGAACGCCGCCTTCGAGCTCCATCACGCGCTCGAGGACGGGCAGGGTGGGCTCCTGGTGACGGGCCTGGTCCGCAACACCTCCGCCACCTTCGTCGAGCGGCCGGAGGTCGTGGCGATCTGCGCCGACGCCGCGGGCGGGGAGATCTCACGCGCCTCGGGGCGGGCGGCGCGCGAGGTCCTCCTGCCCACGGGGACCAGCCCCATCCAGATCGCGGTCCCCGGGGGAGCGGGCTGCGCGTCGCTGACCTACACGCTGACGCCGAAGCGGCCCGACGCGGTGGCGGTCTACGCCCCGGGGCTGGAGGTGAGCTCCCAGGACCTGCAGAAGGACGAGGCGGGCCGCTGGGTGATCACCGGCCTCGTGGTGAACGGGGGCGGCAAGCGCGCCCGCTACGTGCAGGTGCAGGTGCTGGCCTATGACGCCGTAGGGCGGATCGTCGGCGTCGACAACGTGTTCGCGCGCGGTGACCTCCTGGCCCCCGGCGAGACGGCGCGCTTTCGTGCGGGGCCGCTCTCCTACCTGAAGCCGCCCGAGCGCTTCGAGTTCACCGCGTACGCGCGGGCCGCCGACTAAGGACAGCCGAGCTCGATGTCGTCAATCTCGTGTCGGTTGATCTCCCAGCCGGTCCCGGCCGTGAAGCCCAGCCGCAGCCCGTCGGTGGGCGTGAACGGCAGGTCTCGGGAGAGCGTCCAGGTGTCGGTGCCGTCGGTCAGCGTCGCCGTGACCAGACCGGACGCGTAGCTCACGGTGAGCCCGTAAGCGCCGCTGTCCTCCAGCGTGGGCAGGTCGGACTCGCTCTCCAGGTGCTCCATGTCGGCGACATCGACCATGGCCAGGTGGTTTCCGCTCGGATCGCCGTAGCTGGAGTAGATGTAGTAGCAGTCCGCGGTGTCCAGGTCGGCGTTGCAGTAGGTGTCCAGCTCGATGGCCAGCCCCGAGATCCCCTCGTCGCGGTAGCCGAGATACTCGCCGCCCGCGCCGATCCAGTCCTCGTCGACGGCGTCCAGCAGGACGAAGGCGAGCCCGTCGCCGCCGCTGCCCTCCCGTCCGTCGGGGCGCGTGACGCCGTCGCCGTCGGCGATCTCGAAGGTGAACGAGACCTGCCAGCGGTCCTGGTCCACCAGCGTGTCGAAGAGCGCGCTCCCGGCCTCGTCGTAGCTGGGCTCGTCCCCGTCCAGCACGTCGGTCAGCCGCAGGAAGCCGTCGGTGCCCAGGCTGGTCCAGCTGGCGTCCCCGTTCAGGATCAGCTCCGCGGGCAGTCCGTCGTCCAGATCGTCGCCGAACCAGCGCTCGTCGGTCTCGCCGTCGCAGTCGTTATCCAGATCGTCGCAGATCTCCTCGCCTTCGGGCGAGACCGCGGGGTCGGTGTCGTCGCAGTCCGAGGCGTCGGCCACCCCTCCCGTCGGGCGCTCGCAGGAGACGGTCTCGGCGTCGGGGTCTCCATAGCCGTCGCCGTCGGCGTCCTCGTGCCAGGTGTCCGCGTCGGCGGCGCCCAGATCGGTCTCGCCGTCGCAGTCGTTGTCCAGCCCGTCGCAGATCTCCAGGGCGGCCGGATGGATGGCGTCGTTCGCGTCGTCGCAGTCGCCCCCCTCCGCCACGTAGCCGCTCGGCTGGTCCTCGCAGGTCTCCAGCGCCGCGTCGCCGTAGCCGTCGCCGTCGTCATCGACGTACCAGATGCGCACGAGCCCCTCGTCGATCTCCTCGTCGCAGTCGTTGTCCAGGGCGTCGCAGCGCTCGGGCGCGCCCGGGAAGACGGCGTCGTTGGTGTCGTCGCAGTCGTTGGCGGTGGGGACATGGCCGGCGGGGCGCTCGCAGGCGAGGGCGGTCGTCGCGGCGTCCCCGTAGCCGTCGGCGTCGGCGTCGGCGTACCAGGTGCTCTCGATCCCCTCGTCCACCGATCCGTCGCAGTCGTCGTCCACGCCGTTGCAGAGCTCGACCGCGCCAGGGTTCAGGTCCTCGTCGTTGTCGTCGCAGTCCTCCTCGGCGCTCCACCCGTCGCCGTCCAGGTCCAAGGGGTCGTCCGTCTCCGTCGGGTCGGGCTGGTCCGTCTCGCCGCCCTTGTCATCGCCGCAGGCCGCCAGGACGAGAGAGAGGCAGAGGACGTGGGCGAGGTCCGACACGCGCATGGCGTCTCCGAGAGGATGCGGAGAGCATACCTGAGCGCGCCGCCCTCGCGCAGCGCGTCGCGCTCTGGCACAATGGGCGAGGAGCGCTCGCCAGACACCATGCGAAACCCCCTGAATCTCCTGTTCTGTGCCCTGTGGATCGCCGCCTGCGACAAGGACAAAGCCGAAGACCTCGCCCCCACCGG
>CAZKWG010000099.1:0-14953 GCA_964556105.1 uncultured Enterobacterales bacterium
CAACGGCCCGCCCCCGCGCTGGCGCGAGCAGCCCCAAGACCAGGACCCCTGGCGCGCGCCCACGCCGCCCGACGAGGAGCCGCCCGCGCCCGACGACTGGACCGAGCCCGAGGGCTTCGAGGAGGAGGTCTACCCCGAGGACCAGGAGCTGGAGCCGCCCGAGGAGGGCATGGCCGGTCGCCCGCGCCGCCCGCGCTGGGGCGCGCCCATCGACGTGAGCCCCCGCGTCCGCGTCCAGGCCAAGGGCGGGCACCGCGCCGCCGTCATGGAGCTGCAACCCGGCCTCTACCTGGTCAGCGAGTTCCCCGAGGAGTCCGAGTTCGGCGTGCTGCCCGTGATCGCCACCCTCATGGCGCGCTCGGCCGCCCGCGCGCTCATCGAGAGCCCGACCGACCCGCAGCGCCGCCAGCTGCTCGACCTGCTGCGACGCGAGCCGCACGCGCAGCCCGCGCCCGCCACGGCGCTCGTGCCCGTGCAGGCCCCGCTGCCCGCGCTCGGCACGCCCGCGCCCAACGTGGGCTGGATCCACCCCGACGACGCGGCCGATCTGTTCGGTTGCCCCACCTGTCGGCGGAGGAGGTAGCCATGTCGACCTGGGACAGCTTCCTCCGCGCCTGGACCGGCGTGCGCCAGGGCTGGGACGCCGGCTGGCGCGCCCTGGCCGACCGCGCCACGCGCGAGCTGGGGCCGCGCATCACAGCCGACATCGCCGCCTACGTGCCGCAGGTCGAGGCGTTCCTGGGCGCGCTCCGCGACGCGCGCACCCACCTGGACGCCGCCGCCGCGCTGCTGCCCAGCCCGCCGCGAGACGAGGCCGACCGCCGCGCGCTCGCCACCTGGAAGGCCCTCGATCAGCGCTACCTGGACCTGTCGGCCGGCTTCTACGCCGACGCCTCGCCTGCGCCAGGCATGGGCGCCGCTCCACTCCTGGTTGTAGGGGGCCTGCTCATCGGCGTGGCCGGCGTGGCCTGGGCGGTGGTCACCTACGAGTATGCGGTCAACCTGCGCGAGCAGACGGCGCTCCAGCTCGCCGAGCTGCGCGCCCGCGAGGCCGCGAGCAAGGAGGGCCGCCCGCTCCAGGACAGCACGCTCGCCGACCCGAAGCGCGATCCCAACACCCCCAAGGACCCGCCCGGCGACGACGACGGCCCCGGCCTCGGCTGGCTCATCGCGGGTGGGCTCGCCCTGGCCGGCGGCGTCTTCCTGCTGCCCCGCCTCAGCAAGCGAGGTTGACCATGGACTCCACGAAGAACGCCAACCGCTTCCGCCTCCACTTCGTCGGCGCCAACGAGGACGTGCCGCGCCTGATCCGCGCCTACGGACAAGCCTGCGACGGCGAGTTCGGCCTGGTGCTGCGGCCCACCCAGAAGCGCGGCCTGCTCGTGCTCATCAAGGGCCAGCAGGCGACCGTCTGGACCTCTGCCAAGGGCGAGGCGCCCGCCCGCCCCGAGGCCCCCACCACCGCGTCCAGCGCCGTGAACCAGGTGCGCGGCTCCCAGGACGACCTGCCGCCGGACGGCCCCATCACCCTGCGTGGCCAGTGGGCGGGCTACCTCGTCTGCGACGGCGGCACGCCCCGGGTCATGCTGCAACGCAACATCGCCTCCTACGCGATCCTCCACGTCGAGAGCCAGCCGGGCGAGGGCTGGGCCTACCTGGTCGAGCGCAAGGACGCCTGGTTCACCGACCGCAAGGAGGCCCGCGCCAACCGCCTCGCCACGCTCGCCGACGCCATCCAGCTCGGCGTGCGCGCGGCCATGGACCTCGCGGCGCCCGCCTGCTCGTATCGCGACACGCGCCGTCGCCAGGCGCACGACGCCGCCTACGCCGAGAAGCACCCCATCAAGCCGGCGAAGGAGCAGAAGGACCCCACGGCGAAGCTGAGCGTCCGCCCAGAGAAGCCCGCGAAGCCGGAGAGGCCCGCGAAGGCCAGCCGCGCATCCCCCAGCCCTGGCGAGCAGCCCCCCGCGCCCCGCGCCGAGCGCCGGGGCAAGGCGCTCAAGCCCGCCGACGCGCCCATCGAGCTGCCGCCCCCGCCCCGATCCGCCGAGGCCCTGGCCGAGGCCAGCGCCCAGATCCAGGACGCCGCCTCGGCGCTGCCCGCCCTGGCCGAGCTGGGCGAGAGCGGCATGGCAGACCTGCTGGAGGCCGAGGAGAAGTGGCTGAGCGAGCACGATCTCGACGGCGCCGGGCGCCTGCTGCGCGCGCTCGCCCATGACCTGCGCATGCAGAGCTGGACCGAGGCCACGTCTCTACCCAACGCCATCAAGCAGGTGCTGAGCGCCATCGACCTGGCCGAGCGCGGCGAAGATCCGCCGTCGCCGGCTGCCCTCGCCGAGGCCCGCGCCCGCGTCGCCGCCCTGCGCGAGACCCTGGAGTCGCGCGCGCCCTACCTGGCCCGCGCCCGCTGGCTGCTGCGCTACGCCGAGCAGGCCGCGCGCTCGCCCAGATGCAAGGGGCCGGAGCAGGAGGAGGCGCTGGCGGCGGTGTCCAAGGCCCAGGCCGCCTACGACGCCGCCCGCGCCAGCTTCGTCGAGGGCAAGGACGCCGAGACGCTGCGCGCCCTGCGCAAGGTCGCCGAGCCCCTGCTGCTGGCCGCCGCCAAGATCGGCCGGAGCTGCAAGGCCGGGCAGACCGGTCTGTTCACGTCCGGCAAGAAGGCCAAGGCCGCACCCCCTGCGCCCGCGCCCGAGCCCAAGAAGCGCGGTCGCCCCCGCAACACCCCCGCGCCCGAGCCCGCCGAGCCCGAGTCCATGGAGGTCGATCCCGTCATGGAGGCGAAGCTCATGGAGGGCATCGAGGCCCGTCTCCGCAAGATCCTCAGCGTGTAGGAGCCCGCCATGAACGCCCGCGCCGAGCAGGTCGTCAGCCTGTTGGAGTCGTCCCTGCGCCAGTCGCCACCGCCTGCCGTGCCGCCGGCCTACGTGGGCGCCTTCTTCCACCGGAACCGGCCCGCGCTGATCTCCATGGTCGATCGCCTGCTGCTGGCCCACGCCGCCCGCACCGAGCGCCACGCCATCGATCTGCCGCCCGACCTGTGGACGCCGACCCAGCGCACCAACGCCAACCTGCGCGCCATGCACCTGGCGGCCAGCAAGCGGCCCCAGGACATGACGCCCGAGGATCGGCGTCTGTTGCTCCAGTACAGCGGGTGGGGCGGCCTGTCCATCCAGGCGATCCAGGCCCGCCTGCCCGAGAATTTCCCGGTCCCCGAGGAGCGCGGCCTCATCCATGAGTATTACACGCCCACCCTGGTCGCCTCCGAGGTCGCCCGGGTCATCGCGCCCCTGCTGCCCGATCTGCGCGACGGCGACGGCCTGATCCCCGCCCTGGAGCCCAGCGCCGGCATCGGGCGCTTCATCAACGCCGCGAGCGGGCCGGTGTTCCGCGAGCTGCGCTGGACCGTCGTGGAGTGGTCCGCCCTCTCTGCGCGCATGCTGCGCGCCGTGCGTCCCGACGTGGCGATCCACGAGATGCCGTTCGAGCGCTGGGTGCGCGAGCACGGCGACAAGCACCGCGGCCAGATCCGGCTGCTGATCTCGAACCCGCCCTACGGAGGGCGCGGCGTCGCGCTCACCGAGGACCCCGACCGGGCCTACCGCGAGCGCCGGGCCTACGCCTACTTCCTGCGCCGGGGCCTCGATCTGCTCACCGAGGGCGGGCTGGGCGTGTTCCTGGTGCCCAACGGCTTCCTGAGCGGACAGAGCGCCGAGCTGCGCCAGCTCCGCGAGAAGATCCTTCGCCGCCACCACCTCTCGGCCGCCTATCGCCTGCCCAGCCGCCTGTTCCCTGGCGCCCTGCTGGTCGTGGACCTGCTGTTCTTCCGCGCGCGCGGCGGCGAGCTGCCCGCCGTCGATCCCGCCGATCTGGCCATCCTGGACGGGCGCTACTTCTCCGAGCACCCCGATCACGTCCTGGGCGAGGAGGTCGGCAAGGGCTCGGACGACGACGATCAGACCCGCAAGCCCCGCTATGGCTACGAGGTCAAGGGCACGTTCAGCCGCCTGCCCGAGCTGGTCGAGCGCCCCCTCTGCACCGCCTGCACCCTCATCCGTTTTGACCCCGGCGCCCGCGCCAACGCCCGCGCCGGCCTGGCCCGCACCCTCGACGACGCCATCGACGGCCTGCCCGAGGACGCCGCGACCGCCGTGCTGCTCGGCAGCCGGGTGGACCGCTACCTCGCGGCGCTCTCGGCCGGAGACAGCGCGCTGCCGTCCCGCCTGTGGGGCGAGCTGGCGGAGGCGCTCAAGAGCTGGGTCGCCCGCTACGGCAACCCGCACCTGAGCCCGGCCGTCCACAAGGCCGTACGCGCCGGCAAGGAGGGTGCGGCGCGCTTCGTCGCCGCCTTCCAGCGCGACGGCGAGCTGATCCCCGGCCTCCAGAAGCGACCGGCTGTAACATCACGTTACACCGGCAGACCTGACGATCTGGCGGCCCTCGCGAGCTTCCTGTACCGCACCCGGCGCACCATCACGCGCGCCGACCTGGCCGAGTTCTACCGCCAGCAGAGCGGACGGCGCGACCTGGACGAGCGGCTGCCCGAGCTGCTCGCGGCGGGCTGGTGCCTGGACGGCGAGCGCTGGGACGAGCTGGTCCCGCCCGAGGTCTACCTGTCCGGCAACCTCTGGCCGCGCCACGACCGCGCCGCCGCGCGCGCCGGCACCGACGCCCAGGCCGCCGACCAGCTCCGGCGCCTGCGCGAGGCCATCAAGCCCGCCGTCTTTGACGACATCGACGACATCTCGCCGCGCCAGGGCTGGGTGCCGCTGGACCTCGTGGCCGAGTGGATGTCGGGCACGCTGAACACGGGCTTCGGCGCGGTGAAGCTGGTCCGCAAGGATGGCCTCGTGCAGCCGGCGGGCCGCAGCTACGACGAGATCAACGACAAGCAGGACAACCCGCTCAAGCCCGACGCCATCTGGTGTATCGGCTGGATGAACCACGACAAGACCGTCTTCAAGCCCAAGCGGCGCGGTGACGAGGATCTGGACCAGGTGCGGCTGAAGAAGGCCCGCGAGTGGGATCAGAGCTTCCGCGCCTTCGTGGGCGCCGACCCCTCGCGACGCGCCAGCCTGGAGCACAGCTACAACCGCCACATGCGGGGCTTCGTCCAGCCCGCCTATTCGAGCGATCCCCTGGAGATCGCCCGCTGGGATCCCAAGGGGCCGCGCCTGCGCCCCCACCAGGTCGCGGGCGCGCGGCGCGTGCTGGCGAACCGGGGCGGGCTGGTCGCCTTCGACGTGGGCGTCGGCAAGACCTACACCGGCATCGCCATCCTGGCCGCCGCCCGGCAGGAGGGCTGGTGCAAGCGGCCCGTCCTGCTGGTGCCCAACAGCATCGTGTGGAAGTGGGAGGCCGACATCCGGCGCGTGCTGCCCGACTACCGCGTCGCGATCATCGGATCGAAGCGCAAGGTCATCAGCCGGGGCGAGCGCAAGGGCCTGCTGACCAGCGAGGTCGACACGCCCGCCGAGCGCGCCCACAAGTGGACCCGCTTCCAGTCCGGCGAGTACGACGTGGTGCTGCTCACGTACACGGCGCTGCCCCGCACGCGGCTCAACGAGTCGTCGCTGCGCGCCTACGCCGCCGCCACCGAGGCGATCCGCCGCGAGGTGCGCCTCACCCAACGCAACGCCAACAAGAAGTCCGAGCCCACCGAGCGCGACATGGCCGTGCTCAAGGAGGGCGCGGGCGCCTGGGTCGCCGAGCACATGGAGCTGCCTGAAGACAGGACCTATGATCCGGGCATTGCGTGGGACGACATCGGAATTGATCTGCTCATAATAGATGAAGCTCAAAACTTTAAGGAGCTTGTTGTGGTTGGCAAATGGGCGCGGGCTTGTGTGCCGACTTTGTCCCAAGGCCCTTACGCTTTGGCATCACGCGGGCGATCCTGGCCGCTGCGAGGCGTGGTCTGGCCTTCCCACGGGCCGAGGAGATGCCTGAACTGGTGTTCGGGTCGCCCGCCGAGGGCTCGACCAGCCCGAGCAAGGTCACGACCTGGATGGAGCGCGCCTGTGTGTCCACCGTCACCTCCTCGACCAGATCATGCAGCAGCGCCCGCCGCTCCTCGAAGGAGAGCTTGCCCAACCGGGGTGCCAGCTCCGCTACCTGGGCTTCGATGGCCTTCAGCCGCGCCGCTCGGTCCACCTCGGTCTGCTGCGCCAGCGCGAGCAGGTCCCGACGCTGACGGAGCGGCGCGCGCTGGGCGTCCAGCTCAGCGGCCAGCTCGGCGAACTCGTCCTCGGTCACGAGCCCCTTCGTCATGGCCCGTAGCCCCCGCGCCCGCGACTCGTCGAGCGCCGCGAGCTGGCTGTCGACCTCTTTCATCGCTGCCTCGGAGCTCGGCTGCTTCCTCTGCTCCTCGCCGATCACCCGCTCGATCTCGGCCCGGAGCAGCCCCGGCTGCGTGAGCAGGCGCGTGAGGTGCCCCCAGACCGCCTCGTCCACGGCATCGGCACGCACCAGTTTTGAGGCGCACCTGGGCTGGTTGATCCGCTCCTGGTTGTTGTTGCAGCGGTAATACTGGTACGGGGTCCGACCCCGAGCCGACGAGACATGCTGCGTGTGGACGCGGAAGCAGGCCCCGCAGTCTGCACATCGCCCGAAGCCCTTGAGCAGGTACTCCTGGTTATGGACCGTCTCGTGTCGGCGGTAGTTCATGGCCACGACCCGGTTGGCCCGCTGCCACAGCTCCTCGCTGACCAGCGGCACCGCCGGCACGCGGTGACCGGGCAACCAGGTCGGGTGCGCCTCCCAGGTCCCGAGGTGGTACAGGTCGCGCTGGACCACCAGCCGCACGAGCCCGGCCGTGACGTGCTTGTTCTCGCCGTGCTTGCAGCGGTGCGTCTGGACGCCCATGCGCTTGAGCTTCTTGGAGGCCGCGCCGACCCCCAGCCCCTCGTCGCCCACCAGCCGGAAGATCTCGCGCACCGTGGCGGCCTCGGCCTCGACGATCTCCAGCGAGCGCGTCTCGTCCACCCACCGGTATCCGAGCGGCAGATCGGACAGCGGCCGACCGCCCTTCAGGATCGACGCCCGCCGCCCGCGCACCGTCCGGTCCTTGATCTGGTGCCGCTCGTAGCTGGCCAGGGCCGAGAGGATGTCCTGGTTCAGCCGATCCTCGGGCCGGTCGAAGTTGAGCACGCCCTTGGGTGTCGCCAGCTTCACGCCCCACTTCATCAGGTCCTTCCGCACCAACGCGAAGTCGACGTTGTTGTCGTCGCGGGCGATGCGGTCGATGGCGTAGACCACGATGATGTCCACGGCTTTGCGCCGCGCCTGATCGAGCACCCGCGACAGCGCCGGGCGCTCCCAGGGCGGGATGACGCCGGTGAAGCCGTCGTCGGCCTCGACGCTGAGGACGGTCCAGCCCTGGGCGTTCGCGTAGGCGAGCAGCGCCTCGCGCTGGGACTCGATGGTCCCCATCTCGCGCTGGTGGTCCGAGGAGACGCGGCAGTACAGGATCGCGCGCATGGCAGGCTCCGGCAGTTCTGTTGGGGTCGGGGAGGGCGGACGCCCTACCATGCAAACAGAATGCCAGGGCGCCCGCCTGTCAAGGGCGATTCGGTCGATTCGTGTGTTTGGGTCGTAGAAGGCGGCTTCAGCCGGCCTTCTTGCGGGTCTCAGCTCGTTCGCAAACCGAATCCGGCGCCGCGTTGGCCTCCGCCACCACCGCGAGGCAGGTCCGCGCCGCACGCGCGAGGCGGGCCTCAGCATCGGGCGGCCGGCTATGGATGGTGATGACGGTAAACGTCTGAATCGCGGTCGTCTTTCGCCGACGGGGCTTCGCCATGGGCGTCCTCTCTCTGGGCCACGGCCACCTGTAGAAGGAGCGGCGCGGGGATGAACACGAGTATAGCGTAGTCCGAGCCGTTTTCGAGAAGTGAAAACGCAGGAATTCCGCCATAGCGTGCGAGTCTGCGCGTTAAGGACGGATGGACGCGGAGGAGGACGTGAGGGCCAAATTCTGGCTCTTGGCGGCGGCAAGAGTGGACACCCGTCGGTCGCGGAATCGAGTAGGAAGAAGGTGGTGATTCACGCTTTCGAATCAGCGATGCGAACCGAAAACCGCGAAGCGCAGGCGTTGCAGGCCGTGTGTGTAGTGTCCACACAACACGGGCCTGATTCGCACTCTGTACACAAAGCGAGTCACGAGGTGGTCCGACTGGGGCGGTGTCCAAAAGGGGTGGCGGGGTCTGGAGCGCAGTAAACGCGACAAGGACCCGTTAAAGCTGCGTGATTCGGTGCCGAATCGCGACCGAATCAGGCGCGCTGGGCCACAGGTGCGGTAAGTGCGACAAGGGGTGGTTGTGCGCCGAGAAATCGCCATCCTGGGAGGCGGAAATCAAATCCACATCGAGCGGATGGAACCCGTGTCGCGATAAGCTGCGACAAGCACGATTCGACCGGGACGATTGCAGTGCCGCTTCCCGACCATGTCATGTCCAGATCCTTGACATGACATGCTCGAAGTGCCGGCCCGCGGCGACCACGCGTTCAAGCTGGGTGCCATCTCGGGCACCGTCCCCCTGGACATACTCCTCGACGCCAGGGGCTCGCGGAGGGCGGCGCGCCCGCCTCAGGTCGGGAGGGAGCCCCGACGTCACTGGGGACACTCCCTCGACCAGCCGCCAGGCGACTCGCGGCTCCGCCGGTCCTGGGGGTCGGGCCTGGTGGACCCGGGGGCTCCGTGACGATCGTCTCTCCGGGTGGCGCGCTGTCCCGCGCCCGGCTCTCCTCGACCGAGGGGGGCGCCCCCGAGCAGTCGTCCCGGGCCGCGTCAACGGACTCCTCCCAGGCGCCAACCATCGAGCGAGGGGAGTCCGCGCGCCACGCGCCACACCCGCGTCGGCGCTGGGAGCCGCGCCCCGAGCTGCCTCGCGTTGATCTCGAATCCTCTGCCTACAACCCCTTCAAACATGCCTCTCGCCACCTTGACCCCTGCGTCTCCGCTCGCTGCCCGTTGACACCCGGACCCCCTGGTATGCCTTTTGCAAAGCAGGTTCTCCGGGGTTGACCACCTCTGGGAATCACGGTGTCCAGCCCTCTGGGCACCGCGTCCGTGAGCCCGCTCGCGCTCACGGACGCACCTTCCGCGAGCACGGAGTTCTGATGTCATCCCTCGATCCCGTCCCCCGACCCTCCCTGGAGCGCGGCACCGCGCTCTCCGCCATCTACACCACCGCCGAGCAGCAGCGGCAGGCCGCGGAGTCTCTCCGTCGCGCCGCCGAGGACCACGCGATCACCGTCCACCGCTTCGTCACGGCCATCGCCAACGGCGAGGAGCCGGACCCAGCGCCGATCCTCCGGTCGCGCGGCCGCGTCGAAGCGCTGGTCGAGGAGCTGATCGACGAGCACACCGGCGAGGGCGACGCCATGGCCGAGCTGCGCGTGGTCCTGGCCGAGCACCCGGACGCCGATCCTGCGCTGGAGGCGACCGCCATGGCCCACCTCCGTGCACGGCTGGGCAAGGTCGAAGCAGCGACCGACGCTGACGCGCCGGCCGCCGGTCCCGAGGGTGCGGAGTAGAGGCCAGCCCCCAACAGGACCAGGTCAGAATAGCGCGCTCGGAGCCTCGATGCTTCGGGCGCGCTCGCGTCAGAGCGCTCGGCGAGCCGGCCCATCTCCTCTCGCCGCCGACCTCTCCATGGCGTTACACCTCCCCTATGCCCGTAGACGTCCTCACCGAGACCCTGATCGACCGCCCCGTCGCCGTCGTCGCCGCCTTCGCGGGCGACCCCACCCATGCGCCGGAGTGGTACGCCAACATCAAGTCCGTGGAGTGGGAGACTCCTCCGCCCGTCGCCATCGGCTCGCGCATGGCCTTCGTCGCCCACTTCCTGGGCCGACGCCTCGCCTACACCTACGAGGTCCGCGAGCTCGTCCCCAACGAGCGCCTCGTGATGTCCACCGCCGAGGGGCCCTTCCCCATGGAGACCACCTACACCTGGTCCGACGAGAACGGGAAGACCCGGATGACCCTGCGCAACCGGGGCGAGCCCAGCGGCTTCGCGAGCGTCGTCGCCCCGGTCATGGCGATGATGATGCGGCGCGCCACCCAGGCCGACCTCGCGAAGCTGAAGGCCCTGCTGGAGTCGCGCTGACGCGGTGACGCCGCCAACCAGCTCAACGCAGCTCGGCGGGCCGGTCCTCGCGCTGGAGCGTGTAGAGCACGCCGGGCACCTCTGGCAGCGTGAGCCCAGGCAGGGCCCGCGCCGGGAAGACGAAGCGCCCCGTCTCGCGCAACCCGACCTTCTCCATCACGCGGCGCGAGGCCACGTTCTCGGGCATGGTCCGCGCGCTGACCACGTCGAAGGCGAGCACGTCGAAGGCGCGCCGTACCAGCACCCGCGACACGGCGGTGGCGGCGCCTTGCCCCCAGAAGGGCCGCGCCAGCCGGTAGCCGATCTCCGCCCACGCGGGCTCGAAGCTGTCCAAGCGGAGGTGGACCCAGCCCATGAAGGCGCCCTCGGGTGACTCGACGGCGAAGAAGCCGAGCCCTGGCCGGGTCGCCGCCGCCAGCATGCGCGGGAGCAGGACCTCTGCGCAGAGCGCGCGCGGCGTGGGCTGGCCGCCGTTGATGAAGCGCATGACCTCGGGGTCGCTGTCGAGCGCCACGAGCGCGTCGAGGTCGGCGTCGGTGATCGGCCGGAGCTGGAAGGGGAGCATGGGGGCCTCGGGGGTGAGCGAAGCTATCGGGTCAACGCGGGGCCGGCTCTCGCCTTGCCCGCTCCCGGCGCGCTTGGGGGCAGCTCCCGAGCCACCGCCGTCCCGCTCCCGGCGCGCGGCAGAGCGCTCACGGGTCACTGCCGATAGCCGATCCGAAGTAGCTCGAACGCCAGCAACCGCGCCAGCTTCCGATCCGGCGCGCTCCCGATCCCAGGCCGCTCGCCAGTGGCACGGCGGCCTCCCCGATGGCGTGGCGAGGAAAGGTGGGTGGCGCTTCCTCCTCTCACGCTGCTCCGCATGGAGGGACGGGGCTGGTTCATCGCGCCAGCCTGGCACCCGTCGCGCGGCGTCCCCCACGCTCAGCAGGCCGCCCACGTCGTCCCGGCGCGGGCTGGCTCCACCCCGCGCGCGGCGGCGTCCATGCGGGCGATCACGGCGGCCATGACTGGTCCCACGCGCAGCCCGAGGAGCGCGACCATGAGCCAGGGCAGCGGCGTGGTCGGCGTCAGCGACCACCAGACCTCCACCCGCGCGCCGCCGGGTCGCGCGTGGACCTGCCAGCCACCGTACATGGGCCGCATCGGGTAGGGGAAGCCAGGCTCCTCGTGCAGGAAGCGCACCTCGAAGCGGCGCTCTGTGGGATCGTAGGCGGTGACCTGCTCTGCCCAGGCCCGCCCGGCGCGGTCGCGGCAGGCCCGCACGGCGCCCACCCCCGGCGCGACACCGCCGCGCAGCTCGCTGTGGACCAGATCGGGCATGTAGGCGGAGATCCTGCCGAGATCGCCCACGATGGACCAGATCTCCTCGGGCGAGGACGCTACGTCCACCGCCACACAGCGCCGCCAGGCCCCCAGCCCCAGCCGCGTCTCGCGCAGGCTGGACCGGGCCGGCGTCATCGCTGCCACCTTTCGCGCCGACGGCGCCCCGGTCTCGGCGTAGATCTTCAGGTCCTCCAGCGTGCGCGACATCGCCAACATCCGGGGGAGCTGCCCCAGCAGCCGCAGGAGCCCCCCGAGGTGAACCTGGACGGTCGCGCGCACCTCGACGCGGCAGCGATCCGGTGAGAGCGGCACCACACGCCAGCGGTTGATGCCGCGGCGCATCCAGGCAGGCCGGATCACCGCCTCATAGGTCAGCTCTCGGGCGTCGTCGTCGAACGCGAGTAAAAGCTCGTGAATGTTCCCCGCCGCGGTCTCGCAGCGCCGCGTGTCGGGCGTCAACATCTGGGACACCTGCACGGCGGGCGCCCAGGTGGCCAGCTCCCCGAAGCGGGTCCCCACGATCTCCCACACCCGCGCGGCGCTGGCCTCGATCACGATGTCCTGGTTCCAGTCAGGCATGTCGCACCTCTGGCCTCAGGCTATGGGGGACAGGGGGGAGGGCGCACTTCCCTCTCAGGGAAGGAGCGCGCGTGGAGACCCCCTTTGGGCGCCTGCTGCGACACTGGCGACGTCTGCGGGGCCTGAGCCAGCTCGATCTCGCGCTCCAGAGCGGTGTCGGCCCCCGGCACCTGTCCTTCCTGGAGACCGGGCGCTCGCGACCGGGCGCCGACATGGTGGTACGGCTGGCGGACGCGCTGGCCCTGCCGCCGCGGGATCGCAACCAGCTCCTGGAGGCGGCGGGTTTGCCGGCGCTCTATCCCCACGCCCCGCCGGGCGACGCGGCGCTGGCTCCCTACCGCCGCGTGCTCGACCTGATGCTGGCGGCGCACGAGCCTTTTCCATGCCTGGTGCTGGACCGCTGGTGGAGCCTGCTCGACGCCAACCGGTCCGCGCGGACGCTCTTCGGCGTGCGGCCCCCGCTGCCGGCGGAGGCCGTGGTCGACCTGCTCTACGGCCCCGGCCCGCTGCGCCACGCGATGCTCAACTGGGCCGAGGTCGCCTGGCGCGGCCTGGATCGTCTGCGGCAGGAGGCGCGCGCCGCCGGCCTCGCGCCGCCCCTGGTCGCCCTGGAGCGCCGGGTCCAGGCTCACCTCGACGGCGTGCCGCGACCCGCGCCCGACCCCGGCAAGGGCGCCATCGTCGTCTGCCCGGTCTTCCGCTTCGGAGACCAGACCGTGCGCACCGTGTCCACGATCACCCACTTCGGCGCGGCGCTGGACGTGGGCCTGGACGAGATCCGCGTCGAGCACATCTTCGCGGCGGACGCGGCCTCGGAGGCGTTCTTCCGAGCCCGCGCCGCCACCTGACCCTCAGCCGGGATCCCGCGTCGAGACCCCGAGCGCGTGGTAGACGCTGCACCGGCCGAGCAGCCCGGACAGCGCTGTGCCCGCGCCGAGCAGGCCGACCAAGGCCACGACTGGCCAGGAGGCATGCAGCGCCAACGGGGCGGAGGTCACCGCGACGCCCGCGACCACACGGATCACGCGGTCGGTGGCCCCGACGTTCCTGGGGACGGAGAAGCTCACGCGACCTCCAGCGCCAGCGCGGCGAGGCCGTCGATGCCCGAGGTGAAGAGGCCGGTGAGCGCCTGACGGACGCCGTCTTCGGCTCCCTCCATCGTGAGCTGGAACGAGGCGAACCAGAGCACCTGCGCGCGGCCAGGGCCGAGCTCGACCACATGGATGGCGCCGGTGTAGTCCGCGACCGGCATCATGCTCTGGGCGTCGATCCGGTAGCGGAACAGGCGCGCCGCGTCGTCCACGGCAAGCAGGGTCTCCTCGATGGGTCCCTGGTCGGTGCCGCAGAGCCGTCGGGCGCCGGGGCCTTCCCCCTGCACGGTGCAGGTGCGGATCAGGTCGGGCAGGATGCGATCGACGTCCGCTCCAGTGCGGAGAACGCGCCAGAGCGCCTCGGCGGGCGCAGCTACGGTGCGGGTGACGGCGACAGTGGTGGGGATCATGTTCGCTCCTCAGCCGGGGGAGTGACCCGGCGCCCTCCCGATGTAGCCGCGAGATTGGTTCTGGATTAGGTGTGAATCATGGCAATCACTCTCTCGTCCAAGTTGAAAATACCCTCCCTCTCCTTGGACGACCTGCGCATGATCGTCGCCATCGTCGAGGGCGGCAGCCTCACAGAGGCGGCGCGGCGCCTGGGTTTGAGCATCAACGCCGTCAGCCGGCGCCTCGCGGGCCTGGAGGCGGAGGCGGGCCTGCGGCTGGTGCAGCGGACCACGCGCAGCCAGCGGATCACCGAGGCCGGCGAGCGCCTGTACCGGCGGGCGCTCGGCGTGCTCGTGCAGGTGGATCAGGCGGAGGCCGAGCTGGCCGAGGAGCGCGGCGAGCCCGTGGGGCCCGTGCGTGTGGAGCTGAGCTCGGCCGCGATCACCGAGGGGCTCCTGCTTCGGGTGCGCGACCTGCTCGTCGCGCACCCCCGCCTGCAAGTTCAGCTCCTGGTCACCCAGCGCGCGCCCAATCTGGGCCCCGAGCTCGACCTCGCCCTGGTGGTGGGGGCGCCGCCGGATCGGGCGGGGCTGGTGGCGCGTCGGGTCGCCATGGCGCGATGGAGCCTGTGCGCGGCGCCCGCCTATGTCGCGCGCTACGGCCTGCCTCAGGCTCCCGAGGCGCTCATCGAGCACGCCGCGCTGCGCCTGCACGGGGCGAGCCCCCAGGAGACCTGGACCTTGGACGGCCCCAGGGGCGCGCGGATCACGGTCCCGGTGCGCGGAGGCTTCGAGGCCGATGACAGCCGCGTGCTGGGCGACGCGACCTACGCCGGGCTGGGCATCGGCGTCCGGCCGGCGGGCGAGCTGGCGCAGGCGGTCGCGGCGGGCCGCCTGGTCGAGGTGCTGCCCGGCTGGACCTTCGCGGCGCTGCCCGTCTACCTGGTGTTCCCGGGCGGTCGGGAGCGCCTGCCGGGCGTGCGCGTCGTAGCGGAGGCGCTGGAGGCGGCGCTGCGGGAGCTGGGGTAGGCGTGGGGCTGCTGCCGAGACACTTCGGACCCACTGCCGACGCCTCCCGGGCCACTGCCGATCCGTTCCGGGCCACTGCCGAGGCAGGATCCGAAGTGGGGAGAACGCCGATTGTCGCGCGGGCTGCCGATCCGACCCACTGCCGATCCGAAGCTGCACGGCACCGGCGCGCCACCTCCTCGTCAGCGCCACGGAAGCGCCGCCGATCTGCTGCCGGACAGAATCTGGATCAGGCCCTTCAGCAGGGCTGGCCAGCGCCGCGCTGGCGATTACAGACCCCCTGATCCCATGGTCAAGTCACGCCACACCCGGCCCACGTCAGCACCGCCCTCGTACTCGCCGCCCAAGCGCGAAGACGGCGTGCTGTGCTTCACCTCGCGCGACCAGCTCCTCGCCTGGCACAACAAGGTCCATCACGAGCAGCCCTGCGCGC
>CAZKWG010000100.1:0-14881 GCA_964556105.1 uncultured Enterobacterales bacterium
GGGGCTGGAGGACCAGGACCTTCCCCTTCCCGGCCAGGCCGGCGTCGAGCAGCCCGGCGGGGACGCGCGTCGTCTTGCCCGAGCCCGGGGGCGCCACGACCACGGCGGCGCGGCGCTCGCGCAGCGCGGCGGCGATCTCGGGGAGCACGGGATCGATGGGGAGCGGGATCATCGGCCTGGAGGCTAACCGGCGGGATGTCTGGGTGGCTGGAGGGCTCCTCCACCGATGCGCGCGCATGCGCGCGCAGGCCGCGCGCGGGCCTGGCCGCTCCAAAGCGACCCTTCCCCCGTCCTCGCCAGGACGGCACGGCGCTTGCTTACGATATCGCCAACCCCACCCGAGGAGCCTCCCATGAGCGCCCAGACCTCTCCCTCGCCCGAGCGCGTCGCCGTCGTCATCGGCGCCAGCGTCGCCGGGCTCTGCGCCGCCGAGGCGCTGTCCCAGAGCTTCGACCGCGTGATCATCGTCGAGAAGGACGTGATCACCGAGGACACGACCTACCGCAAGGGCGTGCCGCAGGGCCGCCATGTCCACGCCGTGCTGGCACGCGGGCAGATGAACCTGGAGCGGCTCTTCCCTGGGCTGGGGGCGTGGGCGATCAGCCAGGGGGCCGTGTGCGCCAACATCGGAGAGGAGGGGGCCTGGCACCTGCTCGGCGCCTTTCGGCCGCGCTACCGCTCGGCCCTGGCGCCGCTCGGGATCAGCCGCCCGCTGCTGGAGCGCGGAATCCGGCATTTTGCGCTGAAGAACCCGAAGATCACGCTGAGGTGCGGTCTCGTGCTGACCGCCTACCTGACGGACGGGGCGCGCGCCAGGGTGCGCGGGGTGCGCTGCCGTCTGGGCGGAGAGGAGGGCGCCGAGCAGGAGATCGCCGCGTCGCTGGTGGTGGACGCCTCGGGCCGCGGCTCGAAGACGCCCAGGATGCTCGAGGCGCTCGGCCTGCCGGTGCCGGAGGAGACCGTGGTGACCTCGAAGGCGGCCTACGCCTCCTGCGTGGTCCGGCTCGCTCCCGACCCGGCGCGGACCTGGAGCTTCTGCTACGTGCAGCCCTCGCCGGGCCCCGGCGGCGGCACCCGCGGGGCGATCATCGCGCCGATGGAGGACGGTCTGTCCATGGCGACGCTGATCGGCATGGCCGGCGACGCGCCGCCGACGGACGAGCTGGGCTTTCTGGAGTTTGCTCGTAGCCTTCCCACGCCGGTCATCGCGGATGCCCTCGCGGCGGCCATGCCCGCCGGACCCATCCATGGCTACGCGAAGGCGGAGAACCGGCTGCGCCACTACGACCGCCTGCCGCGGCACCTGGACGGGCTCGTGCTGATGGGCGACGCCGTCTACGCCTTGAACCCGGTCTATGGCCAGGGCATGACGGTGGCGTCGATGGCGGCGCTGGCGCTGGGGGAGATGGTCGCGCGCCGTACGGGGCCGGCCGGCCTCGACACCAGCGGGATCTCCGCGGCGTTCCAGAAGAAGCTCACCCAGGTCATCGCCCTGCCCTGGCAGATGGCGACGGGCGAGGATCTGCGCTGGCCCATCCCCGAGAACGTGGGTCGCATCGGGCTCATGGGCCGGCTGCTCAACGCCTGGGTGGATCGCGTCCAGCGCGCCTCGCTGTACAGCGCCGAGGTCACCGAGGCCTTCTATCGGGTCGCGCAGATGGTGGACGCGCCCACGGCCCTGATGCGGCCCGGCTTCGTCTGGAAGGTGCTGACCGCGCGCCCGCCGCTCAAGGCGGTGGGTGAAGCAGGGTCACCCGCTCGCGCAGCGCTGGCGGCAGGCGCGCCGTGAGGATGCGCTCGCCCTCCTCGCCGCTGTAGCGGGCGGACATGTGGGTCATCAGGATCGCCTCGTTCTGGAAGAGATCGGCGCGCTCGATGATCTCGTCCAGATGGATGTGCCCCTTCGACCGCGTCTGCGCGACGCTGACGCGGTCGTCGAGGAAGGTGACCTCGAGGATGAGCAGGCGGGCCCGCAGCAGCGCGGGCTCGCGGTCCAACACATCGACCAGCGTGTCGCCGGTGAAGGCCACCTCGGGCACCTCCTCGGTGACGTTGACCTCCTCCCCCGCGAGGCGCCGCTCGCGGATCTCCGAGCCGGAGAGCCCCACCAGATCCGGCCGAAGACGCCGGGTCTGGCGCCAGAGGATATAGCCCTGGCAGAGCACGCGGTGCAGCGAGCGGAAGGGGCGCGCGACCACGTCTCGGCGTATGGGATGGGCCTCGCCCGGGGCCAGGGGCAGCAGCGTGCAGGGCAGATCCGAGCGGTCCAGGCGTCGCCAGGCCTCGAGGAGCAGCTCCACGTCCTCGACGAGCGGGGGCGGCAGCACGTAGGTCGGCGGGCTCATCCCCAGCAGGCTGCGCGTCGCCGCATGCTGGACGATCCCGCCCAGGTGGTCGATGTGGGCGTGCGTGAACAGCACCGTGTCGCGCGCCACGGCGCTGCGCGGGCAGCGACCGATGTCGAAGCACAGGTTGTAGCCAGGGAGCTGGATGCAGGTCTCCAGCCCGCCGATGCTGATGGCGTCTACGGCGATGCCGGCGAGCTGGAGCATGGGGACCTCTCCGGGGTGTCAGGTGAGCCGAGCGATAGCCTGGAGCACCTCGTCGAGCGCGTCCTCCGAGAATGAGCGAGGGAGGCTGCTTCGCAGCGCCTGCGCATGCAGGCCGAACGGGGTGTTCAGGATCTCGCGAGCCCAGTGACCGACAAACGCGCGGAGCGCGTCGGGTCCTGTCTCGAGGGACGCCAGCAGCGTCGAGCACCCAGCCAGGAGGAAGGCGATGTCCTCCAGATCTTTGCTGAGATACTGGCCTTCCCAGCGGCTCTGATTTCGCGACGCGGCGATCTTGCAGGCCAGGAAATAGCCCGGCGTCGGGACGCGGATACGTTGGCCAGACGGCACCGGAAAGGATTGCGGGTGCTTTGCGGCCTCGAGCGGCCAGTCGATCGGCGGTGGCGGCGCGTCGGGTCGCTCGCTCAAACCGACGCCATCCTCGAAGACGCGGTCCATGACGATGTCTACAGGGACGCCGCAGGGTGCAGTAAAGGCGTGCATGTTGTGGCGTCCGGGACCCGGGTCCGGGCACCAACCGTGCGCCGTCAGCGCCCGCTCCATCTCCTGCGACCGCGACCAGGCCTGACCCTCCCGGGGGAGAAACAGGATCGCGTCCACATCCTCCGTGGGTCTCAGGTCCTCGAGGAGCTTCGGATCGCTGAGATAGCAGGGCAGGACGGCGGCGCCGAAGAAGAAAGGCTGAGGCTCCAGCCATGCAAGATCGGTCGCTACGGCGTCAACGGCGAGCAGAGAGGAGGCCAGGTCAACCCTCAAGCGCGGCTCCCCAATGGGGGTTGGGGAGCCCGAGCAGCGGACGGAGCTTCTCCGTGGCCAGCCGGACCTCACGCGCGCGTCCGGTGCGGACAGCATCCAGAAGGGTAAAGACGTCGTAGAGCCCCGTTTTTTCACCGAGCTTGCTTGGAAGGTTCTCGTACAGAGGGGTGACGGGAATGCCGATCGCGTCGCCACGGCTGCTCTTCCAGACCTGAGGGACCTCGTAGCGGATCTGGTGGCCGAGGGCTGGGGACGCATAGCCGGTGGGGAGGCCGCGAACGCGCTCCTGGCGCTGCTCGTGGAGGGGCGCGAGGTAGCGGAGCGTAGGGAGCAGCTCGCTGAGCGCGATCAGGTTGATGGAGCGGTCGCGCACGATGCTCGCCTCCCGCAGGCGGGCGACGGAGGCCTGCGCCATGGGATCACTGAGACCGATGTCCTCGGACACCCGCTCTCTCTCCCAGTCGCCGTACTGCCGACAGCGCCAGGCAGCGGCATAGGCGAAGGCGAGGTCTTCAGGCTGAAGGGACATCGGTCGGGCCTCTCGTAGAATGTAACCACGCGCGCGCCCTCTGCGGCCCGACTAAGCGTCGCGCGCCTTTGGCCTCCGCTTCGCCTCGCCCGGCTTGCTCGCCTTCGGCGCCTTGCCTGCCTTCGCGCCGCCGCCGCTCGCCAGCGCGACCCAGACGCAGAGCAGGCCCAGCAGCACAGCGCCAAAAAACTTCGACTCCTGGATGAACCACTTCAGCGCGGGGACGGCCTTGGACATCGGGCCGCGCCAGCCGAGCGGGTGGGCCAGCAGCGCGTACATCAGCGCGGTGGGCGCCCAGCCCCAGACCGGCAGGCGCCCGCGCAGCAGCGCCGTCCCCACCACCGCCAGCGGGAAGAGCATGAAGACCAGGTGATGCTCATAGGTGTAGACCGGGGTGAGCACCATCAGCACGGTGAACGCGCCCAGAACGCCGGCGTCTCCGAGGGTGTCGCGCGCGCGCCGGGCCAGCAGGAAGAGCCCGCCCAACAAGCCCAGGTTGGTCAGCGCGCTCGCCAGGCGCGCCGAGCGGGCGAGCGTGAAGCCGTCCGGCCCTGGCCAGAGCTGGTTGTAGAGGTCGGGGATGGAGTGGTTGGCGGGGAGCGTCATGGGGACCGTCAGCTCGTGGTAGGGGCCGCCGGCGAACATCGGCAGCACCTCCGTATAGAAGCGGAGCTGGAACGGGACGCCCACCCAGGGCAAGGAGATCAGCGTGAGGCCGATGGCGGTCGCCACGGCCAGGAGCACGGGGAGCCAGCGCCGCTGCGCGGCCCAGGCCACGAGGTAGAGGGCCGGCGACATCTTCGCCATGGCGGCCGCGCCAAGGGCGATCCCGTTCATGCGCCACAGGCCGATGAGCGCCAGCAGCAGGACGGGGAGGTTGGCCTGCCCCATCTTCATGTTGTCCGGGAGCGGCGAGAACGTGATCGCCAGCCCCGCCAGCAGGGCGACCGGCGCGTACAGCCAGCGCCAGAGCACCAGCAGGATGCCCAGCAGCGCCGCCTGGTTGATCCAGTAGAAGGTGCGGTAGGCGCGCTGCAGGCTCAGCCCATCATCCCAGGCCATCGCCAGCAAGAACGGAGGCGGGTAAAAGTAGGGGTGGACCGTCTGCCGCGCCCCCTCCTCGCGCGCGTCCAGGGCGAGCGCGCCCTTGTCGTAGGGGTCGCCGCCGTCCGAGGCCACCGTCCAGGCGTAGTGGTAGGTGGCGAAGTCCAGCCCGCTGCGCGCGCCCTGGACGGCGGTCCAGGACGGGTACACGACGACGGCGGCGTAGGCGACGACCGCGAGCAGGACGAGCAGGGCCTTCTTCATGTGCGCTCTGAATAACCGAGCGTTGGCGAGCGAGCCTCGCGCGGCCGGTTATCCTCTCCCGCCAACGCTCCCATCCCCGCATCACCCTGGTCTAATGGAAGCCGCATGGGCGATCTGCTCTTCGACACGCTCACCCGCCTGCATGGAGCTCGCCCCTGGGGCGCGGTGTTGGACGCGGGCACGGGCTCCCACTCCTTGAGATGGATCGCCGGGCTCGAGACGACGCGCTGGACCGCCGTGACCGGGGACGTCGCGCGGGAGCGGGCGATGAAGCACGAGCTTCGCGATCGGATCCGCCCCCAGGACCGGGTCGTCACGGGCAACTGGACCGACCCCACCCTGCTCCAGGGCGAGGTCTACGAGGTCGTCCTGGCCGACTACCTGCTCGGCGCCATCGACGGCTTCGCGCCCTACTTCCAGGACCGGCTCTTCGCCCGCCTGCGCCCGCTGGTCGGCGAGGTGCTCTACGGCGTCGGCCTCGCCCCGTACCCCGATCTCGGGGAGACCCCGGGCGGTCGCGTCATCCTGGAGATCGCGCGGCTGAGGGACGCCTGCATCCTGCTGGCCAGCCATCGCTGCTACCGCGAGTACCCGCTCGACTGGGTCATCCGCAGCTTGGAGCGCTCCGGCTTCCGCGTGGAGGAGGCCATCTCCTTCCCCATCGTCTACCGCGAGCGCTTCATCAACGGCCAGCTGGACGTCTGCACGCGCAAGCTGCCCTTCTTCCAAGACCCCAACCTGGCGAAGGCCATGGAGCGCTCCATCGAGGAGCTGCGCGAGCGCGCGCTGAAGATCTGCGCCTTGGAGGGCGGGATCCGCTTCGGTGAGGACTGGGTGTTCGAGGCACGGCCGGTCTGAACCCTCAGGCCCGGCGCCGCCGCAGCGCGAGCGCGCCCAGCGCCAGGCCGAGGACCGCCGCCGCGCGCCCGTCCTGCTCGGGGCTCGCGCTGCAGCTGCAGCCGCCGCCGCCCTTCACGTCGTCGCCGCCGACGCCGGAGTCCTCGCCTTCGCCCTCGCCTTCGCCGGAGGGCACGCCGGTGTCGCCGGTGTCGCCGGTCTCACCCTCGCCCTCGCCCTCACCCTCGCCCTCGCCCTCGCCCTCGCCCTCGCCCTCGCCCTCGCCGCTGCCGTCCGCGACGCCGTCGCAGTCCTCGTCCACGTCGTTGCCGGGGACCTCGGTAGCGCCAGGGGAGACGGAGCTGTCCTCGTCGTCGCAGTCGGTGCCGCCCTCGACGCTGTCGCTGTCGTAGCCGTCGCCGTCCAGATCCGTCAGATCCTCGCCGTCGCAGTCCTGATCGACGCCGTCGTAGGCCAGCTCGGTCTCGCCGGGGTTGATGGCCTCGTCGTCATCGTCGCAGTCCGGGCCGCCATAGGCTGAGCCGTCGTAGTGGTCGCCGTCGGCGTCGTAGTCGCTGTCCGAGCCGCAGTCCTGGTCGATGCCGTCGCCGACGGGGTCGTCCGCGCCCAGGTAGATGGTGGCGTCGGTGTCCACGCAGTCGGTGCCGCCGATGTCGGCGGTCTCGTGGCCGTCCGCGTCCTGGTCGTAGTCGTTGGCGTCGTCGCAGTTCTGGTCGACGCCGTCGTACCAGATCTCGTCCACGCCGGGCTTGATGTCCTCGTCGGTGTCGTCGCAGTCGGTGCCGCCCGCGGCCTCGGCGTTGTAGCCGTCGCCGTCGGCGTCCGCCGAGTCCGAGCCGTCGCAGTTCTGGTCGACGTCGTCGTAGAGCACCTCGAGGGCGCCGGGGTAGATGGTGCCGTCGGCGTCGTCACAGTCGGTCCCGTCGGTGACGTAGCCGGACGGCGCGTCGCAGGAGGTGGTGCTGGTGTCGGGATCGCCGAAGGTGTCGCGGTCGGCGTCGCGATAGTAGACATCAGCGTCGACAGCGTCCGTGCCGTCGATGAGCCCGTCGCAGTCATTGTCGATCTCGTCGCAGACCTCCGTGTCGCCGGGACTGACGTCCGCGTCGCCGTCATCGCAGTCGGTGCCGCCGGCCTCGGCGCTGTCGTAGCCGTCGCCGTCCAGGTCCGCGAGGTCCTCGCCCGAGCAGTCCTGGTCGATCCCGTCGTAAGGCGTGTCGCTCTCGCCGGGGTTGACGCCGTCGTCCTCGTCGTCGCAGTCGGTGCCGCCCGTGACCTCGTCGCTGTCGTAGCCGTCCTCGTCCACGTCCGTCAGGTCCGCGCCGTCGCAGTCCTGATCGTCGCCGTCGTAGGGCACCTCGGCGGCGTCCGGGTAGATGGTGTCGTCAGTGTCGTCGCAGTCGTCGTCGTTGCCGACATAGCCGGACGGCGCGTCGCAGGCGCTCGTCGAGCCGCTGGTGCGGCCAAAGGTGTCGCCGTCCCGGTCGCGATACCAGGTGGTGGTGCCGCTGACGCCGCTGTCCTCGTCGTCGGTGTCGCCGTCGCAGTCGTTGTCGACGTCGTCGCAGATCTCGGTGGCGCCCGGCTTCACCGCCGCGCTGCCGTCATTGCAGTCGTCGTCGTTGCTGACATAGCCTGAGGGCGCGTCACAGCTCGTGGTGGTGGTGGTGGCCGACCCGTAGGTGTCGCCGTCGGTGTCTTTGTACCAGGTGCTCGCGTCCGTCGCGCTCTCGTCCACCGTGCCGTCGCAGTCGTTGTCGACGTCGTCGCAGACCTCGGTGGCGCCGGGGTAGGCGCTGGCGTCGCTGTCGTCACAGTCCTCCGTCGAGTAGGATCCGTCCCCGTCGGCGTCTACATAGGGCGAGCCCGGGCCTCCGTAGGCGCCCATGTCGGAGCGCGTCCCGTCCGGGTCCTTGATGACGGGGTAGCCGGTGTTGACCGCCGGGCTGCCCGAGTCCAAGGTCAGGTCGTCGTTGTCGCAGTCGCCATCCAGGCTGTAGTCGCGGAACTCCGGGTCATCGTCGATGTTGCCGGACGAGCTGGTGGAGATGCTGAAGTAGCCGCCGCCGTCCTCGGCTGTGTTCACGTACCAGTCGCTGTAGGTGAACGTGCTGTAGGTGTTGGAGTAGGTGTCGTTCGCGTAGAGCGCGTCGCCCCGCTGGGTGTAGGCGATGATGTTGTTCACGAAGGAGGTGTAGGTGCGATGGTACCAGGCGCCGCCGCCGTAGTATTGCGCGCGGTTCCCGACCAGCGTGTTGTTCACGAACTCCTGGTAGTTGTTCGTGTGCAGGTAGAGCGCTCCGCCGGCGTAGCTGGCGAGGTTCTCCACGAAGACGTTGTTCGTCCAGTTGTCGTAGCCCGACCCACCGTAGACGTAGTAAACGTAGGCGCCAGCGCCGTTATAGGCCTGGTTGTGGCAGAACCAGCTGTCCTCGACGTCGGCCGTGCGCGACGAGTACAGGTAGATGCCGCCGCCCTCGTAGCTGGAGGAGGAGGTGTTCGCGTCGTTCCGTTTGTAGTTGACGCCGGTGGACGTAAAGTTGTCCACCGCGTAGGCGTACACGCCGCCGCCATGGTAGTAGGCGTTGTTGTCTTCTACATCGACCGCGTCCAACAGAAGGTCGTAGGTGCCGCCCGTGTAGGGGTAGAAGTAGACGCCGCCGCCGTGCCCGACCTGGGCGGTGTTCCCGGAGACCGTCGCGTTCTCCAGGCTCAGGTGCCCATAGTAGTACTGGTAGATGCCGCCGCCGTTCCCATAGGACGTGTTGTCGGTGATCGCCGCGCCGTCGATCTCCAGATCGTTCTGGTTGTAGGAGTACAGACCGCCGCCCGCCCCGCGGTAGGAGGTGTTGTTGGCGAAGGAGACGTCGGTCATGACCACGTCGTCCACGATCGCCTGCAGATAGGCGCCGCCGCCGTCGCTGTAGGCGTAGTTGTCGGTGAAGTCCACCCCCGACATCGACAGGTCGCCATAGTAGTACTGGTAGTAGGCGCCGCCCGATCCGTTGCTCGCCGTGTTGGCGTCGAAGACAACGTTCGTCCAGGAGGCGTTGACGTAGGTGTCGATGAAGACCGCGCCGCCCGTGTAGGTGGTCGTGTTGTCGGTGAAGTCCGCGTCGGAGACGGTCAGGCTGCCGTAGCGGTCATGGTAGATGGCGCCCCCGTGGTAGCTCGTGGAGTTGCCGTCGAAGGTGGCGCCGTCGATCGACACATCGACGTAGTAGTCGGTGCGGATGGCGCCGCCGTAATAGCGCGCGTAGTTGCTGGTGAACGTGACGTCGGACAGCGTGACGTCGGCGTAGTAGTAAGCGTAGATCGCCCCGCCGATGTAGGCGTAATTGCCGCTGAAGTCCGTGCCGGACGCCGTCAGCGTGCCGTAGCTGTTCAGGTAGATGGCGCCCGCGTAGTAGCCCGACGTGTAGTTCGTGGCGTAGTTGCTGGTGAACGTGTCGTTGGTGCTGCTGATGGTCGCGTAGCTGTCGGCGTAGATGGCGGCGCCGTGGCCGGAGCTGGGCCGGTTGCTGGAGAAGGTGCTGCCGCTGCTGCGCAGGGTGGTGTAGGTCTCCAGGTAGATGGCGCCGCCAGAGTAGTACCCGGTGTTGGCGGAGAACGTCACGGTGTCCAGCTCGACGTCCGGCGCCCCGTAGGTAGACGAGTAGTCCGCGTAGATCCCGCTGCCGTAGTAGGCGAAGCCCGCGGAGATCTCCGTGTCGGTGAAGCTGGCCTCCGCGCCGCTGGTCAGGTGGACGTTTCCGCCATAATACCCGTAGTTCGCCGTGATCGTGCTGTCGGTCACGGTGACCGCCCCGCCGTCCACGTAAAGCCCGCCGCCGTTGTAGGTCGTGCTGAGCGCGCCCGAGGAGGTGATGGTCAGCGCGTCCAGGACCGGCTCGCTGCGGTAGACGTAGACCGCGCGCTTGCCCGTGTTCGTGATCGTGAAGCCGCGGATGGTCGGCGCCTCGCCCGAGCTGATGGTCACCGCGTTCGTGCAGCTCCCGCGCCCGTCGATGGTCGTGCTGCCCTCGCCCGCCGTGCCGACCAGCGTGATGTCGCGCCCCTTCAGGTCGATGCACTCGCGGTAGGTCCCGCTGGCCACCTCGACGGTGTCGCCGTCCGATGCGGCGTTGATGCCGCTCTGAATGGTCGAGTAGGTCCCGCCGGTGCCCACGGTGATGGTGGCCGCGAGGGAGGGCGCCGCGAGCAGCAGGAGGACGGACATGGGAGGCTCCTTCGAACGGGAGACCCATGATGTTACCTGAAAACACGGTCGTGTTGAAGGGAAGGGCGCTGATCATCCGTTCGGGTCGTTCAGCGCGCCCCGGGGAGGCTGGCGCGACCGGGACGGCGCGCAGGCGGAGCGAGGAAGAAGGGCGTTTCGGAGCGCGCCCACGCGGAAGTTTCACGCGTCCGGCCCGCCCTGTGCTCTCCTGGGGCCGGAGGTCCCGCTGTCACGCACCTCGCTCGCCCTCGTCCTGCTCGCCGTGGCGCCGCTCGCCGCCTGTCCCATGCAGGTCGACGACCGGGGCGCCTCGAGCCCCGGGCCCTCGCCCGGTCCCGCCGCCAGCCTGGAGGCTCCTCCGCCTCAGGCCCCGCCTCCCGGGGAGCCCGCTTCAGGGGGCGCGCCCGCGGCCAGCCCCGACGGCGCCGCCGCTCCGGGACCCGAGGGCGCGGCGCCGCCCAGCCCCAACGCGTCCGACGGCGTCCCCATCCGCATCGACGTGCAGCCGCCCGACGAGGACGATCCGGCCTGGACCCAGGCGCGCCTCGCGAGCGCCGACCACGTCACCTTCTCCGGGACCGTGCGCTGCGAGGCCTGCGTCGCCACGCTCGTCCTGCGCGCCTTGCCCTTCCAGCCGCCCGACACGCTGACCCTGGGCAGCCCGCCCAGCCCCCTCACCACCCTGCCCCTCGCGGCGCCGGGCGCGTTCACCCTCCTGGTCCCGCGCGGATCCGCGCCCGTGGTCCTGGAGCTGCTGGTCGATCTCGACGGCGACGCCCGGCCCGACCGCGGCGAGCGCATGAGCGTCGTGGTCGGCGACGGTCAGCTCGTCCCGAATCAGGACCGCGCCGGGCTGGTCATCGACGCCAGCGAGAGCGGCTCTGGGCCCTGGCCGGCGATGGGCCCCGACAACGCCGCGGGCGGGGGCTGAACAGGAATTCCCACAGGCAGATTCTGGGATCACGGCTTCCCAGGGTCGCCCAGAACACCTGCTCAGAGGCGGATCATTCGTCGAGGTTCGCGCGCCTGTTCACAGATCCGCCCACAGATGCCCACAGCGTTATCCACAGGCCTGGGCAGCGCGCTGCTCAGGCCCGCTTGCTCGCCCCGGGCGGGATGCCGGGCGAGAGGGGCGACTCGGCGTTGTTGAACGGCGTCGGGAACACGTCGATGTCGTACCTGCCGGGGCCGGTGCGCGAGACCGTGAAGCGCCGCCAGTAGTCATGCTCCGGGGTCTCGCCCGAGAACACCACCTGCACGTTGGAGCTCGGCGGCCCGTCGGTCCAGCCGACGATGGTGTGGTCCAGGTAGGGGCGGGCCCGGTAATCGTAGTTTACGACGATGTTTTTGCCATCAATGCGGATGGCGTTGAGGGTCGTGATCAGGTCCGAGACCTTCTGGCCCTTCTTGAAGAGCTGAATCATCTCCTTGCGCATGGCCTGGACTCCCGCGGGCGGCGTGAGCGCGAGGTCTATCACGGCGCGGCCCAGCCCGCATACCTCGTGCTGGGCGGCCCTCCGCCGGGATAGAGACCGCTGTCCCCCGGTCTCGGAGCCCACCCGTGCGCAAAGCCCTCCTCGCCCTCGGCGTGGTCCTGCTCGTCCTGCTGCTGGCCGTCGTGGCCATCCCGCTGCTGTTCAAGGATCGCCTGCTGGCCGCGGTGCAGAACGAGATCTCCTCGAGCTTGAACGCCGATGTCCGCTTCGACGGCTTCGACGTCACGCTGCTCTCCAGCCTCCCCGATCTGACCCTCGAGCTGAGCGGCCTCACCGTCCAGAACCGCGCTCCCTTCGAGGGCACGACGCTGGCGAAGGTGGGGCAGGCCAGCGTGACCGTCGAGCTGATGAGCGCGCTGCAGGGCGGGCCCTACACCGTGCGCGCGCTCCGGCTGGAGGCGCCGGAGATCACGCTGATCACCGACGTCCAGGGCCGCTCCAACACCGATCTGGGCGGGGAGGAGGCCGCGCCGGCCACGCCCGCGACGCCCGAGGCCGAGGCCGCGCCGCTCACGCTGCGGCTCCAGCGCACGGAGATCGTGGGCGGCGACCTGTTCTACGACGACCACCAGGCCGGCACCTTCGTAGAAGTCAAGCAAATTGACCATCGGGGCGAGGGCAGCGTGGACGGGGACGTGATCGCGTTCTCGACGAAAACCGACATCGGCGCGCTGTCGGTGGAGGACGGCGGGGTCCGGCTGCTGCGCGAGGTGAAGCTGGGGACGACGCTGGACCTGCAGTACAACCAGGCGACGGGCGGCGTCGTGCTGGGGGACAATCGGATTACCCTGAACGCGCTGCCCTTGAAGGTGTCCGGCTCGGCCACGCCCAGGGGCGCCGACTGGGAGCTGGACCTCGCCTTCGCGGCCCTGCCCACCACGCTCGGTGAGGTGCTCTCGCTGGTGCCCTCCGTCTACAAGAAGGACATGGGGGCGATGCGCATCGCGGGCGCGCTGGCGCTCCAGGGCTCGATCAAGGGCCTGCTGAAGGCGGAGGGCGACGACCTGCCCGCGCTCTCGCTGGCCGCGACCGTCAACGGCGGCAGCTTCCGCGATCCCAGCCTGCCCACCGGCATCGACGGCATCGACCTGGATCTGGCGGTGGAGCACCCCGGCGGCGACCTGGACGCGATGGTGGTGGACCTGCGCACCTTCGCGCTCTCCATCGACGGCAGCCCGCTCAAGGGTCGGCTGCGCGTCACCCACCCGACGACCGACCCGGAGCTGGACCTCGAGGCCAAGGGCGACCTGGATCTGGGCAAGCTCACCCAGAGCTTCCCCGTCGAGGGGAGCACGCTCGGCGGCAAGATGAGCCTGGACCTGCTGGTCAAAGGCCGGGTCTCCGCCTTGGAGGCGGGTGATCTCAGCCAGGCCCAGGCCAGCGGCGCGGTGAGGGCCAGCGGCCTGAGCTACCAGGAGACGGGCGACCCCGTCGTCTACCGCTTCGAGACCCTGGACGCCGGCTTCTCCCCCCAGACCCTCGATCTTCGCGCCTGCGATCTGCGCATCGGCGAGGCCGACATCGCCGTCACCGGCGCGCTCACCAACATCTACGCCTACGCCATGGGCACAGGCCCCCTGGGCGGCGCCGTGAGCGTGCGCTCGAAGAAGCTCGATCTGACGCCCTTTGCGGGCGAGGACGAGGCGCCGGCGCAGGCGAAGAAGGGCGCCCCCGCGGAGAGCGGCGTCGCCACTGTGCCCACCGACCTCAACCTGAAGGTGGACATCGTGGCCGAGCGGGTGATCTACCCGCCCTACGATCTCGACGATCTGCGGGGCGAGCTGAGCATCGCCGACGGCCGCGCGGATCTCAGCGGCCTGAGCTTCGGCTTTCTGGACGGCCGCGTCGGGCTGTCCGGCAGCTACGCCGCGCCGACGCCGGATCTGGCGGACATCGAGATGAACATCGACCTGGCCGACTTCGGGCTGGGCGGGCTGGTGGACGCCGTCGAGACCCTGGAGAAGATCGCCCCCATCGCCAAGGGCGCCAGCGCGAAGCTGAACAGCACGTTCACGCTCAAGACCCGCCTGGGGCCGGACATGACGCCGGATCTCTCCTCGCTCTACTCCAAGGGCTCGCTCAGCGCGCTGGGCCTGACCTTGAGCCCGGCCTTCCTGGAGAAGGCCGCCGGGCTGCTGAAGGATGACCGCTTCAAGAACCTGACGCTGGACAAGCAGGGGCTGGGCTTCGAGATCACCGACGGGCGCGTGCAGCTCTCCGAGACCGCGATGCTGCTGGGCGGCGTGGCGGCGGCCCTGGCCGGCAGCACCGGCGTGCTCGACCAGTCCCTGGACCTGAAGATCCAGACCCAGGTGCCGCTGGCGAAGCTGAAAGCGGCGGGCCTCGGCTCGTCGCTGCAGCTGGACAAGCTCGGCATTACCGACGGGCCGGTAGACCTCACCATCCTCATCGGCGGCACCTTCGACAAGCCCAGGGTGGAGCTGAAGACGGGCCTGATCGCCGACCTGAAGGAGCAGGCCACGGCCCTCGTCGAGGAGAAGGTCGGCGAGGTCGTGGACGAGGCCCTGGCGCAGGCGAAGGCGGCCGGCGACAAGCTGGTGGCGGAGGCTGAGAAGGCCGCCGCGGCGCTGGTCAGCGAGGCAGAGAAGGCCGGCGAGAAGCTGAAAGCCGAGGCGGACAAATCCGCGGACAAGCTGGTCAAGGATGCGGCCGGCAACCCGCTCAAGGAGGCCGCCGCCAAGGAGGCCGGCAAGAAGCTGCGCGAGGAGGCGGCGAGCGGCGCGAAGAAGCTGAAGAAGGAGGCCCAGAAGAAGGGCGAGGCGCTGGTGGCCAAGGCCCAGGCCGAGCGCGACAGCCTGATTCAGAAGGCGGAGGCGAAGGCGGGGAGGTAGCTCGGTCGACGGGACCGGCGATTCGACCGCCCTCCGGCTCACCCCATCGGGTAGAACTGTCGGGCGTAGCGTCGGTAGAGCGCCACCGGTCCGTCTCCGGCCGCCAGCGCCGGCTGTTCCAGGTAGGACTTGTTCTCCCAGATAGCGAAGTCCTGGAGGACGTCCTGCACGTAGGCCCGCAGGCTCAGGCGCTCGAGGATCCACTCCAGCGCGGCGGTGGGCATCCAGGCCGCGAGGGGGTGGACGTCGCGGCTGCGAGCGAGCCGCTTCATCGAGATCGCGAGGCGCAGGTC